>JBJELS010000274.1:0-6802 GCA_051879275.1 Lachnospiraceae bacterium | reverse complement strand
GGGTTCCCACCGATCCGGATGCAGCCAACGCTGTAGAGGATGCACATGATCCAAGGAAACGCCATGCACCCATAATGACTACAGCGGATTTAGCCTTGAGAATGGATCCTATTTACGGGCCTATTGCCAAAAGATATCTGAATAATCCGGAAGAATTTCAGGATGCTTTTGCACGGGCATGGTTTAAGCTGACCCATCGGGATTTAGGACCGCGTTCCTGCTATCTGGGATCTGAAGTCCCTGCAGAAGAATTGATCTGGCAGGATCCGGTACCGGTAGTGGATCATGAGCTGGTGGACGAGAAGGATGTGGAAGAGCTGAAGGCTAAGCTTTTATCTTCCGGTTTATCCGTATCACAGCTGGTTTCTACTGCGTGGGCCTCTGCTTCTACTTTCAGAGGATCAGATAAACGTGGCGGTGCAAACGGAGCACGTATCCGCCTGGCACCCCAGAAGGACTGGGAGGTAAATCAGCCGGCACAGCTTAGCAGGGTACTGGAGGTACTGGAAAAAATTCAGGCAGAATTTAATGCCACACAGCAGGGAAATAAAAAGATTTCAATTGCTGATTTGATTGTATTAGGAGGCTGTGCAGGAATCGAGGAGGCAGCAAAAAGAGCAGGTCATACCATTACCGTTCCTTTCTTGCCCGGAAGAACGGATGCTCTCCAGGAGCAGACAGATGTTCGTTCATTTAATTCCCTTGAGCCTAAGGCAGACGGATTCCGTAATTACTGTAAGGAAAAATATCCCGTTTCGGAAGAAGAGCTTTTGGTGGATAAGGCACAGCTGTTAACCCTTACTGCACCTGAAATGACAGTATTAATCGGTGGTATGCGTGTATTAAATACCAATTATGGCGGCACTAAGGATGGTGTTTTCACTGACAGACCGGAGACCCTTACAAATGACTTTTTTGTTAATCTGTTGGATATGGGAACCGTTTGGAAACCCACTTCAGAAGCAGGAGATGCCTTTGAAGGACGTGACAGAGCTACCGGTGAGTTAAAGTGGACAGCAAAGCGTACTGACCTTATTTTTGGATCAAATTCTGAGCTTAGAGCTATTGCAGAAGTATATGCCTGTGATGATGCGAAGGAAAAGTTTATTCAGGACTTTGTGGAAGCGTGGAATAAGGTAATGAATGCAGATCGTTTTGATGCAAAATAATTAAAAGAATAAAGGCCCGAAGCAAACTGCTTTCGGGTCTTTTTTTTTGATATATCAAATTAATTTTCCGATTCTAAAATCATATCCAGAGCATTTTCCAGGGTCTCTTCACTGATAGCACCCATGGTATAGGCTTCTATTTCTCCCTCCATATTAATTAAAAAGGTAGTGGGGATGGAGGAGATACCATAGGTATAGGCTGCATTACTGTCACTGTCAAAGTATACAGGAAAGGTATAGCCGGCATCATGGATAAAGCTCTCTGCCTTTTCCTGTGATTCCTGCATTCCGTCAGTAAGATTAACCATGATAAATTCAATGGAATCCCCATATTTTTGATAGAGATTATCAAATCCCGGCATCTCACTTTTGCAGGGGCCGCACCAGCTTGCCCAAAAGTTTAGAACTACGGGTTTTCCTAAAAAATCAGACAGCTTTACCTCATTTCCCAGAGAATCATAAACAAGGAAGTCAGGGGCAGCCTGCAGCGTTTTGGCTTCTTCATCAGATGATAAAGAAAAATTCGGCTGATATTTGGCAGTTAGTTTTTGATACAAAAAACCTGCACCGAAAATCAGTACAACAAATACAAGAATTAAAATAAATACAGTACGGTTATTTTTCATGAAATCAATATCCTTTCTTAAACAATCATTTATCTTTTTGTGAGAATCAGCCAACACTTAAAAAAGAGAGCAGACGCCCAAGAGTTCCCGTAGCCATAAATATACCTACCAGAATCAAAAAGCCTCCGGAAATCAAATTGATTATCCGATAGTTTTTCTTGATAAAATCAAAAGCTGCTTTTAGCTTTTGAATCAGGAGGGCACTCAATATAAAGGGAATACCAAGTCCCAGAGAATAAAAAAGAAGCATAAGCATTCCGGAAATTATTTTTCCCTCTGTTGAGGCCATCATCAATGCAGAACCCAAAAAAGCACCTACGCAGGGAGTCCAGCCGACGGAAAAAACCATACCGAAAAGAAAAAGAGTAAAAAAATTTTGGTTATCTATTTTATAGGACAGTTTGCTTCCTTTGAACAGCTCCAGTTTAAATACTCCTAAAAAATTCAATCCTAAAAAGATAACAATCAGACCGCAAATCAGATTAACAGCCTTTTGGTGTGCGGTTAAAAAGCTGCCAAAGCTTCCTGCCAGAGCACCCAGAGCAATAAAAACCATGGTAAAGCCAAGAACAAAACCAATGGCACCAATAAGGGTTTTTTTAGTATTTTTAAGATCTCCGCCCGCAAAGTAGGAAATATAAATGGGAAGCATAGGGAGGAGACAGGGAGAAATAAAGGTGATAATTCCCTCTAAAAAAGCGATAAAATATTGCATGATACCTCCATAATCATCTATAGTCTAAAAGGAGAATAACATTTAGCTGATAAAAAACAGTGATTAAGTCACAAACTGTTTTTTTTCCCTAAATGATGCGTTATAATAGATGAGAAAGAAAGGAAGAAAATAATGATAAAAGTAATTGCCAGTGACATGGACGGAACCTTATTGAATAATGAGCATGCTGTTTCAGAAAGAACGAGGAATACCATACAGTTAGCCTGTGAAAAAGGCTTTCGTTTCATGATTGTTACCGGACGGAACTTTGTCAGTGCCTGGCAGGAGCTGAAATTTACAGGTCTAACCTGTGATTATATTGTCAGCAGTGGAGCGGAAATAAGAAATTCCAAGAAAAAAAGTATATTAAAAATTAATATGCCTGTAGAGGACTGTAAATTCGTTAATGATATTATACGAAAATACTCTATTGCCGGGATGTATTGTGCAGAAGACAGAAATTATATGGTGGGCACAAAAGAAGAGGTGGATCAGGGAATTTTATCCTATATACATTTTTTTCATTCTAATCTGGATAAAGAAGAATTGAAGAAAACAAAGCTGTATGAGCAGATGTGGGAAAAAACGAAAGAGGTAGCTTCTTTTGAAGAATTGCTTATACTTGAGAAGCAGCTAAGTAAGATTTTTTTGTCGGATACTGACTATGTGAAGCTGGAGAAAATGAAGAAGGAGCTGGAAGAAAACGATAGGCTGGCGGTTACTTCCTCTTTTATTAATAATTTGGAAATTACCAATGTAAAGGCACAGAAGGGCCCCATATTAAAGCAATATATTGAGTCTTTGGGATATACGATGGATGAGGTAATGGTGCTGGGAGACAGTCTGAATGATTACTCCATGATGTGCATGAATTTTGGAGCAACTGTTGCCATGGAAAATGCTGATGAGCAAATTAAGTCAGTAGCAAGGTATATCACAAAGTCAAATGAAGAGGATGGCGTTGCCATAGCTATTGAAGAGATGATGAAGTATTATGAAATAATATAATATGAATAAAAAAATTTAAGGAGGATATAAAATGGTAAAGCACATGATTATGTGGCAGCTGAAGGATGAGCTGACCGGAGAAGAAAAGGTGGCAGTAAAGAAAGGAATGAAGCAGGGATTGGAAGGACTGAAGGGACAGATTCCCGGTCTTTTGGATATTGATGTTCAGATTGACCGTTTACCCACCTCTAATGCGGATGTTCTGTTAAACTCCACATTTTCCGATAAGGCAGCCTTAGAGGTATATACAAATCACCCCAAGCATGTTACAGTAGCTGACAGTAAGATAAGGCCTTTTACCAAAACCAGAATGTGTATGGATTACGAAGTATAAAAGGGAGAAATGCCTATGGGAATAAAGATTAACGTAAGTGAAAATGCAGAACAAATTAACCAGAAGATAAAAGAGCTGAATTACCGACCGGAGGAGGTATTGGCATTTTCAGGAGATAAAATAGGGAATCTTCCTCCTAAAAAGGGAGAAATGAAGGACGGAAGCTTTATTGTGGTTACCAAAATAAAGCACGAGTTAAGTGGGGATTACAATATTTCCGTCCCCAATGCCTATAGTTCTCTGACTTATCCCGGTGCACTTCTTATAGGAAACCAAAAACTGATTGAAGGAAGGCCGGATCCTATATCCATATCTCGCAGTCCACTGGATATTGTCATTGATTTACCGGGATTAACGCAGGAAAATAACCGGGTACATATTGACAGTCCTGATTTTGGCAATGTCCTGGGAGGAATTAACTCTCTGCTGAATAACTGGTTTGAAACTAAGGGTAAGGATTTTGCCATTCCTGCAAATATGCAATATAAGAAAAGTATTTTATATGACGAAAAAGCGATGGCATTAGCCTTTGGCTGCGACGTAAGCTATATGCAGAATAAACTGGGAATTGATTTTAACATGATCAGGGAGCAGAAAAAATCCGCTTATCTGATGCAATTCAGACAGATTTATTATACGGTATCTACAGATCTTCCGCAAAATCCGGCTGATGTATTTTCGGATAAGGTTACCTGGGAAGCTCTTTCTCCCCTCATTGATGCAAATAACCCTCCGGTATATGTGCAGAATGTTCAATTTGGTCGGGAGATATATGTTTTAATGGAATCGGATATGAGCTCAGAGGAACTGGAAACCCATCTTAACAGTAGTATACAGTTTAGTAAAGGAAGCTTATCTGCTGATTTTAAAGAAAGTACGAAGGCACTGAATAATAGCATTAAATGTACGATTATGACCTATGGGGGAAAGCCCATTATGGTAAACGGCAGTCTGGACAGTGGAGATATCATTAAGGAAATTAATGACTTAATTACGGAAAATACAGTTTTATCCGAAAGTAATCCGGCAGCACCGCTCTGTTATACTACGGTATTTTTAAAAAATAATGTGGTTGCACATATTCAGGGAAGGACAGAATATGTAACCAGTAAGTCGGAGAGCTTTTCTTCCGGAAGTATTACCTTAAGACATGATGGAGCTTATGTGGCAATGTTTACGGTATCCTGGGATGAATACCATTTTGATGAAAACGGAAATGAGGTTGTAGAACGTAAACAATGGAATTCCAATGGAGTATATGTAACGGCGGGATATTCAACAATTATTAATTTCCCCGCTAATGCAAGAAATATCAGCATCAAAGCAGAAGGAGCAACGGGACTGGCATGGGAACCCTGGAGAACCTCTCTGGATTTGGTAAATGTTCCTTTGATTAAATCAAGAAATATAGCTATTTACGGAACCACCTTAGACCAACTGGCAAGTGTTGACCCTCCGGTATAAAAAGGCGTAGGAGGATAAAGATGAAAATTCTGATTTACCGATATGGGAGCATATGCGAACCGGATATTATTGAAGCTTTCAGAAAGCTGGGACTGGATACAGAAGAAGAGAAAACAGAAATGGAGAATAAAAATATCAGTCCGGCTGAGCAGGTTCGCCTGATAGCAAAAGCGATAGAAAAGCATAATCCCCTGTTTGTTTTCAGCATTAATTTTTTCCCGTCTGTTGCTGAGGTATGTAAGCTTTACGGAATCAAATATGCCTGCTGGACGGTGGATGCACCTGTACCGGAGCTGTTTTCGTCATCCATCAAGCAAAAGACTAATCGAATTTTTCTTTTTGATCGTGCACAATATGAAAGGTTTGCCCCTTATAACCCAGAGGGGATAAGGCATCTTCCCCTGGCCTCGGCAGTAGAACGTTTTGACCGGGTGGCAGCAGAAGTCACAAAAGAAGACAGAGTAAAATACAGCAGTGATATTTCCTTCGTAGGCTCCTTATACAGAGAAAAAAATCCTCTGAATCAGCTGGAGCTGCCTGAATATGAAACCGGCTATATTCGAGGAATGGTAGAAGCTTCCTTGAAGGTAATGGGCTATAATTTTATGGAAGAGGTCATTACGGAGGAGGTAATACAGGCCATTAAAATAGCAGATAGCGGTTTTTATCAGGTGAAGGATTCGGTGGAGGACTGCAGCAGATATATAGCCGCCCATGAATATGTAGGTATGCAGGCAGCAGAAACGGAGAGGATCCGGACACTGAACACCCTGGCGGAATATTTTAAGGTAGACTTATATACCAGAAGTGATCCTTCAGCCCTTAAAAATGTACAGGTTCATGGAGGAATAAAGACACTCACCGAAATGCCCAAGGTATTTTATTTAAGTAAAATTAACCTGAACATGACCATTAAGCCCATCCAGACGGGATTGCCGCTGAGAATTTTTGATATTCTGGGTTGCGGGGGCTTTCTTATGACTAATTATCAGCAGGAGCTTTTGGAATATTTTGAAATAGGTGCAGATTTGGAAGCCTATGGAAGTATGGAAGAGCTGGTGGATAAATGTGCTTACTATTTGGAAAATGAGGAAGCAAGAGTACAAATTGCTTTAAACGGATATGAAAAGGTGAAGAAGTACCATACCTATGTAAACCGAATGTCAGAAATCATAAAATGTATATCAGAGGGATAGGCATATTATAGTAAAAGCTGAAAATCACCGTTTTATAAAAATGGTGATTCAGACTGTAGACAAAGCGGCTCTGGGATGTAAATCCCGGAGCCATTTTTCTTGTATCAAACGAATGACGTCCAAAATAGAAATTTTGTGCATTTTTCTTTCCTCCGGTGCCCTCCATTTTGCCTTAATCTTTGCTAACTTTTTCAAATTCATACACGCAAATGTAAGCCCGACTTTCATTTCCATGCGGGCTTTTCCATACATCTGTGTATATCGAAAACCATGATTCTCCTTTGCTGTTC
>JBJELS010000273.1:0-33189 GCA_051879275.1 Lachnospiraceae bacterium | reverse complement strand
ATAATGAGTCCATATAAATATTCTGTACCGGCACCAATGATGATCTGCTGGGGAGAAACCTGCAAACCATGAAATTCACTTAAATGCAGGGCAATCGCCCGCCGCAAAGGCAGTATTCCTCCACAGGGCGGGTTGGTCATCAAATCAATCTGATTATCGCTCAGCAGCTCACGAATCAGTTTGGACCATATGGAAAACGGAAAATTTTCCGAACAGGTCTGATTACTGGTGAAATCTGCAAGATAGGCAGATTTTCCTGATGTCAGCTGAATGTTTTCCATAGATAAGGAAGGGGTAACAGAATGAATCGTGGATTGAATGTCCGTAACGTAATATCCTTTTTTGCTGACTGCATAGATATACCCTTCTGCAATTAACTGTGCATAGGCATTTTCTACTGTAATGGTACTTATACCCAGATTTTTTGCAAAGCTGCGTTTTGATGGGAGCTTCGTTCCTGCAGGTAAATTCCCTTGTAAAATGTCATTTTTAATACATTTATACAAATGCTCATAGAGTGAATCTGACCCTAAATCAGCAAAAGAATACGTCAACATATCTGCCCTTTTCCCCAATCTGACTATTTTGAATATATTTAAAATGGTTATTTTTTTATGTTCAGATTTCATTATAATGAAAAAATATAAAAATGTAAATCAGAAGAATAGAAGCAGAAACGGCCATATATTCTTCTCAGCACAAAAATGTTATGGAGGTAAATATGGAAGAAAACAGATATAAGTTAAACAAAGAGTTGGCACAGATGTTAAAGGGTGGTGTCATTATGGATGTAACCACACCCCAGCAGGCAAAGATTGCAGAAGCTGCCGGAGCCTGTGCTGTCATGGCATTGGAACGGATTCCTGCAGATATTCGTGCTGCAGGCGGTGTTTCCAGAATGAGCGATCCCAAAATGATTAAGGGTATTCAGGAGGCTGTATCCATTCCTGTTATGGCAAAATGCCGTATCGGCCACTTTGTTGAGGCACAGCTTTTAGAAGCCATTGAAATTGATTACATAGATGAAAGCGAAGTATTATCCCCGGCAGATGATGTTTATCATATTGATAAAACCAAATTTAAAGTACCTTTCGTCTGCGGTGCAAAGGATTTAGGTGAGGCTCTCCGCCGGATCAGCGAGGGAGCCTCCATGATTCGTACAAAGGGAGAACCGGGAACCGGGGACATCGTTCAGGCTGTCCGCCATATGCGTATGATGAACAGCGAAATTGCGCGTCTTTCCAGTATGCGTGAGGATGAGCTGTTTCAGGCCGCAAAGGAGTTGCAGGTACCCTATGAATTAGTTTTGTATGTACATGAAAATAAGAAATTACCCGTTGTCAACTTTGCTGCAGGAGGTGTGGCTACTCCCGCAGATGCAGCATTAATGATGCAGTTAGGTGCAGAAGGTGTATTTGTAGGCTCCGGTATCTTTAAATCCGGAAATCCCGAAAAACGGGCAAATGCCATTGTAAAAGCGGTAACCAATTATACCGACGCTGCTTTGATTGCTTCACTTTCAGAAGACCTGGGAGAAGCAATGGTGGGAATCAACGAGCAGGAAATTGAACTTTTAATGGCAGAAAGAGGAAAGTAAAATGAAGGTTGCAGTTTTAGCCCTGCAGGGAGCTTTCATCGAACATCAGCAGATGTTATCACAGCTGGGAGTGCACTGTGTTGAATTAAGAAAAAGTGATGATTTAAACCAGGCCTATGACGGTCTGATCTTACCCGGTGGGGAAAGTACCGTACAGGGAAAGCTTTTAAAGGAATTGGATATGTATGACCGGTTGAAGAGGCAGATCGACGAAGGTCTGCCTGTTCTGGCAACCTGTGCCGGAATGATTCTTTTGGCAAAGCAGACCGAAAATGATGACAGGAGCTATTTTCAGAGCCTTCCTGTGGTTGTAAAACGAAATGCTTATGGCCGGCAGCTGGGAAGTTTTTATACTCACGGAGAGGTGAAGGGAATCGGCATGGTTCCCATGACCTTCATTCGTGCACCATATATCAGCAGTGTGGGAAAGGGTGTAGAGGTATTATCGGAAGTAGATGGGCATATTGTTGCTGTAAGCTATCAGAATCAGCTTGCCTTCTCCTTCCACCCTGAACTGGATGAGGATTTGCGTATTCATCAATTCTTTCTTGATCTGATTGGTTAATGGATGGAGAAGGATTCGAACCTTCGAAGGCGTTGCCAACAGATTTACAGTCTGCCCCCTTTGGCCACTCGGGAATCCATCCGTATTCCGGGTTTTACCAGAAACCCGGCAAGGATAATTAAAACACAGTCTTACTGAAAATGCAAGAAATTTTTTGTCGGTTCAGCTCTATATTTCAAAATAATTGCAGAGGTTTTGGGAAGGGTAATTTCTATCCTTCCTGCAATCACAAAATACTCCTCCTCCCCATCATCATATCCGGTTTCTGTGGTAAGCATCAGCCTCTCCATGGTGCCCTCCATAGGCACACCCAGATGCCATACCGTGATTTCTCTACTGATCTCTTCCTCTCTGTTGTTGATCAATATCAGACAGCATTCATCCTTTTTCATTCGTCCATAACCGATAATCCCGGTCTCTGACAGCACAAATTTCAATGCTCCCGTTTTCAATTCCTCGTTACTCTTATGAATATGGATCAAAGCTTTATGATAGGCAATCAGCTCCTTATCCTCTCTGCCCCAGGGATAGGTTCTGCGGTTATCCGGGTCGGTAAAGCCGCACAGACCCGCTTCATCACCATAATAAATTGTAGGTGCTCCTATCCAGGTCATCTGAAATAATACGGCTTCCCGTAAAACAGCCTTATTCACCCCCTCATCGGCAGCCTGAGACCCCAATGTATTGGTTCTTCCCACCTTACGATTGGTTCTGGTCAAAAAGCGGGAATGATCGTGGTTGGAAAGCTCATTCATTGCCACCATCTGTGAGGGAATGGACAGATGATTTCCATTATACTGCATGGCTCCCCAGAAGCTTTTGGCATTATTCAGCATATCCGCCCGATAATCATCACTGTGCTTTTCCATTCCTGTCAAAAACCAGGTAATGGGTTCCATAAAGGCATCGTAATTCATTACTGTATCCCATTGATCTCCCTGCAGCCAGGGGGAGGGATCTCCATAGTGCTCTGCCAGAATAATGGCATTCGGGTTTGCACTTTTTACCGTTTTCCTGAAATCCTGCCAAAAACGGTGATTAAACTCCGGACTGTGTCCCAAATCTGCAGCCACATCCAAACGCCAGCCATCTGCATTATAAGGTGGTGACACCCATTTTCTGGCAATATGGAGGATATAATCATATAGCTGGCGGGAGCCTTCATAATTCAGCTTAGGCAGTGTATCGTGTCCCCACCAGCCGTCATAGCTTCCGTTATAGGGCCACTTATTATCCTCATAAAACTGAAAAAAATCATGATAAGGACTTTCCCTATCCACATAGGCACCTTTCTCATAACCGGCGACAGCTTCATAAATCCGCTCTCTGTCCAACCATTTATTAAAAGAACCACAGTGATTGAATACTCCGTCGATAATCACCTTAATTCCCCGCTTATGTGCCTCTTCCACTACCTGGATAAACAAGCGATTGCTGGCTTCTAAATTGGCTCTGTTAGTCACACGGCTGATGTAGAGAGAAGCATCTCTGTTTTCACTCTGATCTTCTCTTAATACCTCCCCTTCCTCACAAACAATCTTACCGATATGGGGATCGATATTGTCATAGTCCTGACTGTCATATTTATGATTAGAGGGGGAAACAAAAAGCGGATTAAAATAGATGGCATCTATTCCCAAATCCTCCAAATAATCCAGCTTATCCAAAACACCCTGCAGGTCGCCGCCATAAAAGGTTCTTACATCCATGGAGGCAGGATACTGATACCAGTCCTCCGCTTTAACCGTCTTTTCCCCGATATAAACATATTCACCGCTCTTTACATCATTCGAGGGATCCCCATTACAAAACCGATCCACATAAATCTGATAGATTACGGCTCCCTTTGCCCACTGCGGTGTCTTAAAGCCGGGAATGACTACAAATCCAAAATCGGGATTTTCCGTCTTGGCTACCCCTCTCATATCAAAATAACAGGTAAGACGTCCTGTTTTTATTTCAAAATAATAGGATATTTTTTCATTATCCAGCTGATATTCTACCTCATAAAAATCAAACAAATCATCGGAAGAGGCCTTGAGCATCAGCTCCTTCTGTCCCCTGCAGACAAAAAAAACGTGATCAATATTGTTCTTTGCCGTCCTGAATCTTACTTTAATACCTGAGTAGGGATTGGGTTCACAGGGAATAAGATAATCCTCTGTGGTATCACTGAACAATGCCTGCTTATCCAATAAAGGACGCATATCATTAATATATTGCTGCCGCCGTTCCAGCCTGGAAAATCGTTCATAATCCATATTTGCCATAAACAAATTCCTCTTTACCATAAAATCTATTCAAAGAAGGCTTCAACATCTTCTGTCTCTCTGAATCGTAATAAATATATTATAAGAAATTAGATAATTTGTTGCAAGTAAAAAGGACAGCAAGGGGATTGCTGTCCTTTTTAGAGAAGGTATTTCTTTCTTATGGGGTATAGCAAAAAACTATATAATGTATTGGGGGGTTACACGATTATAATAGCAGAACCCACCCACCGGGTAAATCCACAAGTTGCACAAACATTATTTTAGCATAGATATATTTTTATCAATGTTAAACAAATAACGCTTCAAACTCTTCTCTTGTAATCTTTTCTTTCTTTAATAGAAGCTCAGCACAGCTGTCCAAAACATACTTGTGCTCCAGAATAATCTTCTTGGCATCAGCATAGCATTTATCAATAATCAGCTTAACTTCCTTATCGATTTCCCCTGTCATAAACTCACTGTATGCCCGTGTATGTGCCAAATCTCTTCCGATAAAGACCTCTTCATCATCGCTGTCATAATTAATCATACCGATACTGGCGGACATACCGTAACGAGTCACCATTCGTCTGGCCATTTTGGTTGCCTGCTTAATGTCACTGGAAGCCCCCGTTGTTACATCATCAAAAATAATCTCTTCGGCAATCCGCCCTCCAAAAGAAACCATAATATTCTGCAGCATCTTTCCTTTGGTCATAAACATTTCATCCCGCTCAGGAAGAGGCATGGTGTAGCCTGCCGCCCCTACCCCTGTAGGAATAATGGAAACAGTATACACCGGTCCCACGTCAGGAAGCACATGAAAAAGAATGGCATGACCGGCCTCATGATATGCAGTAATTCTCTTTTCCTTATTGGAAATAATCCGGCTCTTCTTTTCTGTACCGATACCAACCTTAATAAAGGACTTCTTAATATCCTCCTGGATTACATATGCACGGTCATCCTTTGCCGCCAAAATAGCTGCCTCATTCAATAGATTCTCCAAATCTGCCCCGGTAAATCCGGCTGTAGTACGGGCGATCTGCTCCAGGTTCACATCTTCACCCAAAGGCTTGTTTTTTGCATGAACCTTCAGAATGTCCTCACGGCCTCCTACATCGGGAATCCCCACAGCTACCTTACGGTCAAAACGTCCGGGTCTCAAAATTGCCGGATCCAATATGTCCACACGGTTGGTGGCTGCCATCACAATAATTCCTTCATTTACGCCAAAGCCATCCATCTCCACCAGCAGCTGGTTAAGGGTCTGCTCACGCTCATCATGACCACCGCCCATACCGGTTCCACGCCGTCTTGCCACTGCATCGATCTCATCAATAAAAACGATACAGGGGGAATTTTTCTTGGCATCCTCAAATAAATCTCTGACACGGGATGCACCCACACCTACAAACATTTCCACAAAATCCGAACCGGAAATACTAAAGAAGGGTACGCCTGCCTCCCCTGCCACAGCCTTGGCCAAAAGGGTCTTACCCGTTCCGGGAGGTCCCTCCAGAAGTACACCCTTGGGAATCCTTGCTCCTACCTTAGTAAACTTGGAAGGCTCCTTTAAAAACTCAACAATTTCTTCCAGTTCTTCCTTTTCTTCCTTCAGTCCTGCAACCTGCCCAAAATTAATCTTACCTTCACCATTCGTCATTCTGGCACGGCTCTTTCCAAAATTCATCATTTTGGCATTTGTACCCCCGCCGCCGTTTTGAATATTAATCAGATAAATCAGGAACAAACCTACACCCACTGCCAGCAAGAGAGGTATTCCATAGGCTGAGAGCCAGCTCTCCCTGGGAATATCCCTTACTATGGGATCCAGATTATATTCTCTGAGAAGCTGCTGAATCTCTTCTGTATCCGTCACATACAGTGTTTTATACTCTCCGCCCTTAAGTAAAATCCTGACAGAACCGGTAGGGGCTTCCTCATTGGGCTGAACCGTAGCCGATACTACATTCCCATTTTCCAGGTCCTGAACCAGAGCTCCTCTGGTATAGCTCTCGTCCGTTGTTCTCAACCCCTGTGTGAACATCATGAAAAAGACGATAAGCAAAATTAAAATAAAAGTAAGGTTAAAACCTTTGTTATTCTTTGCCACAAATTTCCTCCTGCCTATTCCTCATCCAGCTCTACTACACCGATATAAGGAAGATTTCTATATTTCTGTGCATAATCAAGCCCATAGCCCACAACAAATTCATCCGGAATCTGAAATCCGGTATAATCCACATTCACATCAACTACTCTGCGATCAGGTTTATCCAACAATGTACAAAGACGAAGACTATTGGGTTTTCTGTCTTTTAACATTTCCAGAAGATAATTCAGAGTACGCCCGGAATCTACAATATCCTCTACCACCAAAACATCCTCTCCCGTAATGGACTCATCCAAATCCTTTATAATTTTAATAATCCCGCTGGATTCGGTTTTGCTGCCATAACTGGAAATTGCCATAAAGTCCATGGAAACAGGTACAGAAATTCTTTTGGCAAGCTCGCACATAAAGAATACTCCACCCTTTAATACACAGATTAAATGGATCTTTTTACCCGCATAATCCCGGCTGATTTCTTCGCCCATTACGTTGATTCGTTTATCTACTTCCTCTTCCGTCAACATTATACGTATTTTTTCTGCCATACCTTCCTCCTTCTACTGCCTTAATACCTTCATCTGCACACAAGTTGTCGTATACTCATCTGTTTTATAATATGCACTGATGCGATAGCCGGGTATCCACAAAATATGACTTCCATCGGCAATAACAGGAAGCCTATCCCGCAAAGGAGCAGGAATCTTTTCCTGAATCATATACTCCTTCAGTGATTTTTTCTGTCCGGCTTCGTTTATGGTCAAAAAATCTCCCTGCCTTCTGAAGCGCAGAGTAAGACAGTTATTTATTTTATCATAATCCAGATATTTCGTATACTGATTTTCTTCTATTCTGTCAATTTTTTCCTTTTTGATTAGGGAAAACTCAAAAAAGCTTCCGTCATTCAGTGAATATGTCCCTGGAATCTGCACACTGATTTCCGGAGATTGACAGAAAATCTCCCCCGGATTTTCTTTTCTCTGTAGCCTTAAGATTCCATATTCCTTGCTCGCTATAATTCCCCCTGGGAGATATTGCTGCTTATATCCGTTTTTTTGCATCAGTTTAAGCAGTGCCTCTATGTGTACCCGGCCAATATTTCTTCTTGTTCCTCCCGCCAGCTGAAGAGCCGACAGAATAACCTGCTTTTGCAGATAAGAAGAAAGCTGTTGAAGATCCTCCAAACGAAGGATAACTCCTTTTTCTCCCTCATCCCTCAGGCAGAGTGAGGATGCCTTACAGGTTTCCTCCTTCAGATAATCCGTTAATTCGGCCATTTCCCGGGCAGTTGCCCCGATATGCTCTGTGGCTCCATTTACAATTTCGTTTTCCACATAGGGTAAAATTCGTTTTCGGATTTTATTTCTGGTATAAGTATCCTCTTCATTTGTTGGGTCTATACACCAGGAAATCCTGTTTTGTCTTAAGTAAGCTTCAATCTCCTCTCTCCTAAGAATCAGAAGCGGGCGAATAATTCCTTCACGAACAGGTCTTATTCCGGTAAGTCCCCATACTCCTGTTCCCCGAAAAAGATTAAACAGAAGGGTTTCTGCACTGTCCTGAAGATGGTGGGCAACCGCAATCTTTCCCTCTCCCGGGACCGTGCCGGCTGCATCCTCACAGGGCAGCTTCTCCTTCGGCTTCCATTGCTTTAGTACCTCCCGAAAAGCCTCATAGCGTACCTGGCGTCCCGCTTCCTCACAGGACAGCTTCCTTTCTGCGGCAATTTGAGGTACATTTCTTTCATATAGAAAAAAGGGAAGCTGATGTTTCTCACAAAGCTTTTCTACATAGGCCGCATCCTGTGCCGCCTCTTTTCGGATTCCATGGTTAACATGAACCACTGCCAGATGGAAGGGCATCCTTTTTTGATATTCCAGCAGTAAAAACAGCAGGCATACCGAGTCTGCTCCCCCTGAAACACCTGCTGCCACCCGATCACCGGGTTCAATCATATTCTGTTCTTCCATAAAACCTAATACTTTCTCCATCATGTGAGCATCGTACCATAGAAACCCCTGAAAAATCAATCATTCCCCCATTTTTTATTCCATTTCCTCATTTTCCCATACTCCGATGACCAAAACAGTCATATCGTCTTTAATTTTTCCTTTTGCCGTACCAATAACATATTTCATCAAATAGCCTGCCATCTCTGTGGGTCTGCGATAGGGAATCTCTGCCACCAGCTGCTTTAAAAATGCTTTCCCTTCTTCACTGTCAAAGCTATCGGTGACTCCATCGCTGAGTAAAAAGATATAATCCCCCGGCATAAGGCTCCGCCTGCATCTTATAGGCTGCAGCTGAGAAAATACCCCCAGAGGAAGACTTTGGGAGGTGATTTCCTCTACATAGCCATCTCTTCGGATTAAAGAAGAGGCTGAGCCGATTTTCATTAAATCCACTTCCCCCGTATGCAGATTAATTTTACATAAATCCATAGTGGACATATTTTTATTTTCTCCACCGACAATCAATGCATCGTTAATCAGCTTTACAGCCAACTCCTGGGAAAAACCGGATTGCAGCAAGCGCTCCGTCATATTCAATATCAATGTGCTGTCGGCACAGGCCTTTTCTCCCGAGCCCATTCCATCTGAGAGTAAAGCAAAAAAATCTCCTTCTGCAGTTTCAAAGAAGGAATGATTATCTCCCGACATTTTTTCCTTTTCCTTTACTGCTTTGGCAAAGCCGGTCAGTACCGTAAAACGGCTTTCTTCCTGGAAATACATGGTCTGTGTTTCTCTGGTGACAAAAAAAGGCGGTCTCTCAGTGGGAATCAGCCTGCTTTCCAGAAGTACGGAAAGAAAGCCTGCCACCTCCTCAGCGGAACACACCACTCCCTTTTTTCGATTGGAGGCAAGATGAAGACTGACTGCCGCCTCCCGCCTTCCGTTTTCCTTTTCCAGAAGATAAAAATCATCCAGAGCCAGGCCTTCTAAAAGAAGCAGTCTGCTTATCTGCTTTTCCTTCTTTTTTCCCAAGCGAATAATCCGAACCGACTCACGGCTGGTTCGTTTAAGAACCTTAGCCATTTCCGTCAGCTGCCCTGAAAACAGCTGACGATTTTCCTCCAGCTGCTTTTCAAAAAGAAGAGTCTGACGGTTCTTTTCCTCTGTTTTATCTCCCGTATCCATTAAAAAAGCCATGGCCAGACTGTTTAAAGACCCTGCACAGTCCTCCAGCTTCTTCTTCTCATATTCCAGCAGATAAAAAGCCTCTCTGCCCCGCTCATCTAATTTATGCCTCATATCCTAACCTCCATTCCCTCTCCCCTCTTTTGTCTTAATTGTACCCTACTTTCTCTGCACCTTTTGTCAAATCAGGGAGTCCCCGGCAAAAAAGAAAAAGCCAATCCCCGGTAAGGATTGACTTTATTCCTCTGTTTTAATCAAAATTTCATCTTCATATACCAAACCCAGCTTTTCTCTTGCCGTTTCTTCTATGTACTTCTTAGTTTTGGTATACTTTTTAAATTCTTCAATTTCTTCGCTGCGGGCCTTTTCTTCCTCCAGCTGCTGCATCAGACTTTCTTCTTTTTGCTGATAAAAAGCTAATTTTTCTTCCAGCTGTCTGCTGCTTGTGAAAACCACCAGCATTAGGAGAAGCAGTACCGTCAGCACCAGTGCCATGCCTACCCGATTCTGCCTTTTTTTCCGAACCCGAATCCTTCGCTTTGCCATATTTACTCCTTAAATATTGGGAATACTTCTTTTGTTTACATAATATTATTTTAAAGAATTTTCCTATTCTAGTCAACCCTCTTTTCAGGAGTCCTGTTACCAATTTGGCCCATTTCATCAGCCATTTGCCTATACAAATGCTGTAAATAAGCATTCCCAGAGACAGGCCCAGGATAGAAAAACCTCTGCTGATTCCATTATTCTGTTCAAACTGCAGCTGAAAAATTACCACAGTGCAGCCCAGCCAAAAAATCAAATCCTCCAGAGAAACCACAGCCGCATGGTGGGGTACCAGCAGGCGGATAATCCGAAGAAGATCATAAGTCAGGGTAATCTCCATTCCCAGCCGGATGGTCAACAGCAGGAATGTCCACTCCCATTGAATATTGCCCGCCACCGCTTATTTAAACATTCTGCGCAGCAGAGATTCTCCCCTGGCAGCCATTGTGGTATGTTCGGAATAGGTCAGGCTGTCGATTCTTCCCTCCAAATCTACCTCCCCCTTTTCCAGGGTAAGGCGCTTGACATGAAGATCGCTGCCCTTGATCATCAATATTCCCAGTTCTGTCTCCAGAAGTATCTCACTCAGGTCAAAGGAAATAGCATCGATAACTCCGGTCAGATTACAGGTTTTTCTTCCTGCCATCGTTAATTTATGCTGTCCCTTTCCCCCACTTATCAAATCTTCCATGTTGTCCTCTCATTCTTCCTTACTCCTGTCAGGTCTTTATCATTATATTAACGAGAGGATAAATTTATTACAGATATCGGAATAATTCAGCTGCCTGCTCTTTTTTTACCGTTTCCTGAACATCCAAAACCTCTACCTTCACTTCCTTATTTCCAAATTGAATGGTAATAATATCCCCTGCCTTTACATTTGCGGAAGCCTTCGCCGGCTTATCATTAATCAGTACCCTTCCCGCATCACAAGCCTCATTGGCTACGGTTCTTCGTTTGATCAGCCGGGATACCTTTAAATACTTATCCAGTCTCATTATATACCCTCATTTCCCTACTCTTTAAACCATAAAGAAAAGCTGTCGCATCGGAAAAGTCTCCGATATGACAGCCCCTTTTCATTTACTGCTTCTGCTTACGCGTTAACCATGTCCTTTAAAGCTTTGCCGGCCTTAAACTTAGGAGCCTTAGAAGCTGCAATCTTCATGGTTGCACCGGTCTGAGGATTTCTTCCTTCTCTTGCTGCTCTCTCAGATACTTCAAAAGTACCAAAGCCTACTAACTGTACTTTCTCACCCTTCTTTAATTCATCTGCAACAACATCAGTGAAAGCCTTTAATGCTGCTTCTGCATCCTTCTTGGATAATCCTGCCTGCTCAGCCATAGCTGCTACTAATTCTGTTTTGTTCATTTGTGAACTCCTCCTCTAACTGAATGTTAATACGCTAAAAACGTCTATATCTATATATAGAGGTTTTTCCTTTATTTGTCAAGGCTTTTTAGGCCTTTTTATCCCGTTTTTCCACGTTTTTTGCTCTATTCGGCAGGTTCTAACTCTAAAAAGGAATAATTGTAATTCGTCTGCTCCTGATCCAGTTCAATCGTATAGGTTTTTGGCTTATATCCGCTTTTACGAAGAGTAATCTGATAGGTCCCTGCCTTTTTGTTAAAGCTGGTAGGAACGATTCCGATATAGCTTCCGTCCAGATAAACCTCTGCCCCCTTTGGTGCATCAATGGATATTTTATAGCCGGTAGTAGCTGTAGTGCTTGTATTACCGGAAACAGACGAATCCGTTTGATTATTGGTATTCCCGGTTGCCCCGGTAGAATTTCCGGAGGTGGTAGCCACCGTTGAGTTAGAGGATACGGTTCGATCCTTTTCCTTATCCAAAGTGATGGATACATTGGCCGCTGTCTGACTTACCTTGATATACTGAATAACGGTCTGGTAGCCCTCTGCCTTTGCCATAACCTGGTGAAGTCCGTATTCTGCTTTTACGGTCCGGCTGATATCCACACTTTTCCCATCCAGATAAACGGTTGCTGCTGCCGGTTCCACGGTAAAAATCAAAGTACCGTATTTCACCAGATCGTCCTTTCGGATATCTCCCACATCCAGTAAGGACTCTTTATTTCTGAGAATCTCAACCTGCTTCGTCCCTTCAATTCCGTAATGGGAGAGGTATACCTCATAGCTTCCCTCCGGCACCACAAGAAGCATATCCTCTTCAATCCGACGAATAACCTTCTGGCCTACCTCAATCCAGCCGCCAATAAAATATTCGTCATTGGTCAGCCTTAAATAACCATGCCCCTTTTCAATGACAATACTGTAAACCTCATGTTCTGCACCGCGAATCTGAAGAGTGTCCTCTGCATTGACATCCATCAGCTCTGCTTTTTCCCCCTCAGAAAAAATCAGTGCATCCTGGGACAGGTTATACCATTCATCCATAATTTTAATTTTCCCGTTGGTTCTATCCAGCTCAAACTTACTGACTCCATCCATGGTCCAGACCTTATCTGAAGCCTTGAGGCTGCTCAGCATACGATTTTCCTTCAAAAACTGAAGTTCTACCACTTCACCTTCTGCCAGCTGACTGACGGAAACCGCTGAGCCGTACTTATCATAAAAACGGGAGCTTCCATTATACTCCAGATAATACTCTTTTCCTTTAATCAGATTCAAAAAGACCAATCGATTTCTGTTTTCCTGCTTCTCTACCAGTATGGCCGTATCTCCACTGTCATATGCACCAGCAGCCAGAGTTATTGCAGGACTCTCCTGCTCTGTGACAGTCTGTGCTTCCCGGTTCTCAACTTTATTGCTGCAGGCCAAAAGCCCTAAGCTACAGAGTAAAAGCAGCACACAGACTGCCATCCTTCCTCTTTTTCCTTTGTACATTCCTTATTCCGATCCTTTGTTTTTCTTTAAAAACCCCTCTTAACACACAGTATACGGAACTGTCCTGCTCTATTGCAATACCCATTGCATAAAATTTTCTTCCAAATACTGCTTTTTCTCTTCCTCCTGCTTCAGCAGCTTTTCCAGTTTCTCCAGATTTTTAGCCGGAATCCATGCTTTACCGGAGTTATAATAAAAATTGACAATCTTCCAGAATTTTTCCGGATAGGAAAGCCGATAATACAAATCCAGCTTCTCAGCTGATGTCAAAGGCTTATATTCTTCATAGGCTCGAAGCAGCCTCTGTCCCCAGACCGTTGACCAACCGTTTTTTTCCATGATTTTACGGAAAAACAGGCTGATATCTCTGGCGGGAGTATCCAGAGCAAACTTTTCAAAATTAATTAAAAATACATGATTTCCCAAAAATAATACATTATGATGCTGAAAGTCTCCGTGACAGAACAGCTTTGAATCATTTTTACTCTTATCCTGATTCATTTTACTGCTCTCTGCCGCTACATTTACTGCCTTTTCCTGAAAAAAATCATAATATTGAGAAAGCACCATCTCAAACTCTGTTTTCTGGCTCTTTTCCTTTAAATACTTTCGCACTCTTCTTAATTCCCGATTATGCTTTTCCATTTCCCGGATATGAGAGAATGAGCCCGGGCTGTATTCTGATGCCAACTCAGGCAAAGCAGCTGCAAGGTGGTATAAGGCCAACTGTCTCATAGCCTCCTCACAGTCTCCTAAATCCTTACTGTTACATTCCTTTCCCGGAAAATAATCCTTAAGATAGTAGGCCGCCATATCCTCATCCCTGACCAGTAGTTCCCCCTCTCTGGTGGGAAGTATGCCTTCAATACGGATATAGCCCTTTTCTTTAATACTGTATAGTAATTTCTGTTGTAATAAAAGCCGTTCACTGCTTCCTTTATATTCCTTCAGGATTTTTACTCCTGTTTTCGTTTCACAAAGAATGGCGCCCCGCCCTTTCCAGGAACGAAGCACCTCTATATCGTATTTTTCCAGCACACTGACAGCTCTGTCATTCATACCTTTCCCTCCTCATTCCCTGGTGCACCGGTACACCGCTTTTCAGTCATAGGCTATCCTATGAGGAAAAAAAGGCTTTTATGAATTTTTTCTACTACTTTACCCGCCAATTTACAGCCAGCTTAAGCAGTACATCTCTTTGATTATCCTGAGGCTGGTCAATTACATGCTCCAGCAGCCGATTTAAAGACTCTCCCAGCTCCTTACCCGGCTTCATCCCCAGCTCCATTAAATCTTTGCCGGAAACGGCAAGCTCCTTAAGGGACAGGCAATTATTTTCCAGAAGAATCTGCTGATAGACCTGATTAAGTCTTGCCAATGTATCCAGCTTTTCCCCTCTTTTTTCTTCTGACTGTGCCAGAACATCCGCCCGTTGAAGCTCCATAAAAGTAGAAAACAGCTCAGGGCCGATTTTAATCATGGCCTTTCGTACGCTTTTGGGGGAGGGCTCAATCCGCAGATCATGGTATTTCACCAGTCGGCAGACCTTTTCGGTGGTATGATTGTCAAACCGCAGCCGCTTTAAAATTTGTCCGGCCATTTTTTCCCCTACAGCACCATGCCCGTAAAAATGATCCGTTCCCTTTTCATCCCGTGTCTGCACAGCCGGCTTTCCCAAGTCATGCATCAGTAAGGCCAGACGCAAAACTCTGTCCGGCATCGAATACGTTAGGGCATGGAGGATATGTTCTCCTACCGAATAGCAATGATGGGGATGATTCTGCTCAGTTTCCATAGCATGATTAAACTCCGGAAGAAATACTGCTGTCAAACCATTCTCCCAAGCAGTCCGAAGATAATCCGGATGAGCAGACATCAGCAGCTTGACCAGCTCTGCCTGAATTCGCTCGGCGCTTACCTTTGCCAAAGTTGGAGCCAGTTCTTTAATGGCTTCTGACGTGCTTTCTTCTATCTCATATCCCAGCTGGGCCGAAAAACGAACAGCCCTCATCATACGCAAAGCATCCTCTTCAAAACGGCAGCGGGCATCTCCCACACAGCGGATTATTTTTTTTTCCATATCCTCAATGCCGTTAAATACATCTACAAGACCAATTTCCTCATTATATGCCATAGCATTAATGGTGAAATCCCGTCGCTTCAGATCCTCAATCAGGCTGGGGGTAAAGGTCACTTTTTTTGGATGTCTTCCATCCTCGTACTCCCCGTCAATCCGGTAGGTAGTCACCTCATAGCCCACTCGGTTCATCATTACCGTTACGGTTCCGTGCTGAATCCCGGTATCAATGGTTTTGGGGAAGAGTATCTTGATTTCTTCCGGAAGAGCTGAAGTAGTGATATCCCAGTCATCCGGCTTACGCCCTAATAGACTGTCTCTTACACAGCCGCCTACTGCATAGGCCTCATAACCGGCCTGCCGGATAATCTCCAGAATTCTTTTTACAGCCTCCGGTAAAATAATGTTCATTCAACCCCTCCTTTCCTCTTTTCTGCCGATTTTTAGTATTCCTTTATACTCTCTTTAGAATTACCATCCTTCTTTTAGAAACCTTACACAGGGTGTTCACATTTCTCCTCTATACTATAAATAACTTAAGTATTACAGCTTACAAAACATAAATCTTTTACATATAAGCAGAAGGAGGTAAAAATGACTGTAGATATCCCTCTAGATGAAAACGATTATCCCGAGGAAAACAATTCTGCCTGGAATGAATACGCCAGGTTTCACGATAGATTTGTAGAACAGCTTTCCTATAGCACTAAGGAAGGCTTCTGCAAGACCAATGTGTGGGATTATGCCTATGTCTAATCCCTACTATCTCCTTTCATTTAGCACAATCAATACAGCGTTCCCTTATTCGGGGAACGCTGTATTGATTTTATAGCTGCTGTTCTTCTAATATGCCCGTCCCCAATATACCATTTTCTGTGCCGGCTTTCCACAGCAGACACAGGTCTCAGAAATCCTTTCCTGTTCAAAAGGCATACAGCGGCTGGTGGCTGCAAATTTCTCTTTAATCACGTCCTCACAGGCCTGATCACCACACCACATGGCCTTAACAAAGCCCGGTTTTTTATCCAGAATCTCTCCCAGCTCATCCAGATTCATGGCTACACTGGTATTGGCCTCACGATGTACTCTGGCCCGTTCAAGCATATCCTTCTGAATCTGCACTAAAAGCCTTTCAACCGTAGCTTCCAGTTCATCCAGAGAAATTTCCAGCTTCTCTGCATTATCACGGCGGCAGATTACACATCTGTTTGCTTCAATATCCTTAGGTCCAATCTCTACACGAAGAGGGGTACCTCTCATTTCCTGCTCGGAAAACTTCCATCCGGGACTCTTATCACTGCCATCCACCTTCACCCTTGCCACTTTGGCCAGACGCTTCCTTAATTCCTCTGCCTTCTCAAGTACCCCTTCCTTTTTTTGCATAATAGGAATAATCATCACCTGAACAGGAGCCACTAAGGGAGGCAGTACCAATCCATTATCATCACCATGAACCATGATGATGGCACCGATAAGACGGGTAGTCATCCCCCAGGAGGTCTGATGAACATATTTTAAAGTATTATCCTTATCCGTAAACTGGATATCAAAGGCTTTGGCAAAGCCGTCACCAAAGTTGTGGCTGGTACCGGACTGAAGAGCCTTACCATCATGCATCAGGGCCTCTATAGTATAGGTAGCCTCAGCTCCTGCAAACTTCTCCTTATCCGTCTTTCTTCCCTTGATTACCGGCATGGCCAGTACCTCTTCACAGAAGTCCGCATAAACATTAAGCATCTGAATGGTTCTTTCTTCTGCCTCCTGTGCTGTTGCATGGGCTGTGTGGCCCTCCTGCCATAAAAATTCTCTGGAGCGCAAAAAGGGTCTGGTTTCCTTCTCCCAGCGCACCACTGAGCACCACTGATTATAGAGCCTGGGCAAATCCCGATATGAGTGGATATCGTTACTGTAAAAATCACAAAACAGAGTCTCGGAAGTGGGTCTTACACAAAGTCTTTCCTGCAATGGGTTCAAACCGCCATGGGTAACCCAGGCAACCTCCGGTGCAAAGCCCTCCACATGATCCTTCTCCTTCTGTAAAAGACTTTCCGGAATAAACATGGGCAGATAAACATTTTCCACTCCCGTTTCCTTAAATCGTGCATCCAGCTGACTCTGAATCAACTCCCAGATTGCATAGCCCGCAGGCTTAAGTACCATACATCCCTTTACACTGGTATAATCAATTAATTCTGCCTTTTTTACTACATCCGTATACCACTGGGCAAAATCCACATCCATTGATGTAATGGCCTCTACTTTTTTCTTATTCTCCTTATCTGCCATTGTTTCCTCCATTCCGGCAAAGCCTTATCATGCTTTACGTTTCTTTCTATTCTTATTCTTTATGATAGTAGGTGATTTTCCCCATTTTGTCAAACCTTCTGCCAATCCCATGATAATAAAGAGGATAGGCGTACAGCATACCTGCTGATAGCAGAAAAAATTATGGCAGCTATAGGCAATTATGCAGCAGGCCGCTCCGATCAGATAGGGATTATCTTGGGCTTTTATATAAAAATATCGGATTCCCCCAATCAGGACAGTAAGCCAGGCTGCAAGCCCTCCTATTCCATAACAGATCAGATGATTTAAATATTCATTATGGGCATTGGTCAAAGTCAAGCTCCCCCAAAGACTTTCCAAAAGCTTCTTCGTTTCCTCTACACTGTACAGATAAGCAGAAAAACAATCCGGTCCCACGCCAAAAAGCTTATTGAGCAAAGGAAGCTCCTTAAACTGCTGCCAGGCAATCATCCAGGTAGAGCCTCTGTTATTTCCCCAATGGTAATCAAAATAGAAATACAGGTTATGGGTTTGATAACCGAACCATTCCAGCAAATAACCCTTGGTATTCAGAAAAATAAACAGGAGAACTCCTATGATCATTACGGCAATCATGACAAGAAAGCCTATATAAAATTTTTTCAAAAAAGGCAGTTGCCTCTGCACTTTTTCTTCCCCCATCCTCTCCAGAGCCATATAACCCATTACGGAGAGAATCAAAAAAACCCAGCTTATTGGACTCTGAGAGAAGAACAGGGACAGGTTATCCAAAGGAATCATTCGATGAGCAAAAATTTTCTGGAAAATTCCCATACATCCAAAGGTTCCCCACATAAAGGCCATTACCTGGAAAAAACGGCTTAATCGCCCCGGCTTACTAAAGGAAAAAAGCCCCAATAGCAGCATTACTCCCGCAATGCCCAGAAATGCGCTGTCGCTGTTTTGGGTGACCAGGGTAGCAAAGCATAATATAGTATACACAGCACCTCCTAAATGGTACAGAGGCTTCTTTCCAAAATAAAAAATCAATACACCCAGAATAAAAACCGTGCAGACATAACTGGAATACCAGGTGGCCTGTCCAATGGTTGACAAAAATTCCTGTTTTTGCAGAACTGACAATCCGGGATACATCCCCATAGGATCTACATCAAAGCGATGGAGAATCCCCAATAAAAATACCAGTCCGGAAGCAAGAAAATGAACGCCCAATACCGCCTCTATCCAGGTACGGTATCTGGATAAGACAAAATAAATACCAATAAAAATCAACTGTGCATAAAGCCCCATCTGCCATCCATCGGCACCTTTAAGTGCAAATTCCTTAAAATCACTGAAAACAAAGGAAAGTAATACGCAACCGCCATAAACCAAAATCGCCCTGTCCATAAAAGAAAGCTTCAGAACATAGAAGCGTTTTTTTCCGGCCACAACAATATGGCCTGATCCCTCTTTACCTCCCAGTATCCCCACACCGTTTATCAGAATCAGGGTTGCACTTATGCCCAGAAAAATCAGGGAGCTGTACCAGAAAAGTGTATATTTTAATGTCCCTATTTTTTCATATTGATTCAGAAAAAAAAGAGGGAAAAGCCCCAACATTACATTTAAATAAAGAAGAATATTAAAATTCATCAACCATAGTGTTGGTTTTATCCTGCTGTTTCTTTGCTGTACCATAAAGGCAAATCCTCCCTGTCTAAAGTAAACTTCATTTTTTCTTTCGTAACGGGATGGATAATGCCTAAGCCGCAGGCACAAAGAGCCACTGAACCAATTCCTCTGCAGCTGCTTTTAGCTTCACTTTCCGGCAGAGAATACTTTCTGTCCCCTAACAGAGGATGCCCAATGGCTGAAAGCTGTGCCCTGATCTGGTGAAAACGGCCTGTTTTCAGCCAAATGCGAAGAACAGCAGAATTTTCCCTTTTTTCCTCCATTCGATAGGTAAGCTCTGACCGCTTACCGGCTTTATCCCATTCATCTGTTATCATGGCCAAATTACCATCCTTTTTCAGATAATGAATCAGAGTCTTTTCTTCCTCAGCAGGTATCCCATAGCAAAGTGCCAGATACTCCTTATTCATCTCCTGTTTACTTAAAAAGGCTGCCGCCTGCTTCGTTTTGGCAAACACCAAAATTCCGCTTACGGGCTGATCCAGACGATGCACCACCCCTAAATAAGGGTCTTTTAACGCTTCCTGTCTTGCCAGATAATTTTTCATTAAGCTGACCATATCCTGATCTGCCGGCCTTGCGGTCTGGGTGGCCACCCCCACAGGCTTAAGGCAAATCAGCATATTTTGATCTTCATAAAGGATTTTGATCTCCACTTCTTTTCCCCATCTATTTAATCATAATGATTATATTTTAAACCGGTAGCCCACACCCCATATCGTTTCGATATATTGGGGTTTGTTGGAATTACTTTCAATTTTTTCCCGTATTTTTTTAATATGAACCGTTACCGTAGCAATATCTCCCACGGAATCCATATCCCAGATTTCTCTGAACAGCTCCTCTTTGGTAAATACATGATTGGGGTTTTCTGCCAAAAAGGTCAAAAGATCAAATTCCTTAGTGGTAAAATTCTTTTCTTCCCCTTCCACATAGACTCTTCGAGCAGTTTTATCAATGCGGATTCCCCGAATCTCCACAATATCATTATTCTTCTGATTCGTATTTACCAGGCGGTCATATCTTGCCAAATGGGCTTTTACTCTGGCAACCAGTTCGCTGGGGCTGAAAGGCTTGGTCATATAATCATCTGCTCCCAGACCTAAACCATGAATCTTATCAATATCATCCTTTTTGGCAGAAACCATCAAAATAGGAATATCCTTCTTCTCCCGAATCTGCTTACAAACCTCAAATCCATCCATACCGGGAAGCATAAGATCCAAAACCACTAAATTGAAATCCTCAGCCAACGCCCTCTGAAGACCTCCGTCTCCGGTATGCTCTATGGTTACTTCAAAGCCACTTAGTTCCAGATAATCCTTTTCCAAATCTGCAATAGCAACTTCATCCTCAATAATTAAAATCTTACCCATTCTATTCCTCCTGCCTTTCCTTATATTTGCGAATAACAAAATTCATACAGGTGCCTTCACCCTCTTTGCTGGTTGCCCAGATGTAACCTCCGTGATCCTCAATAATCTTCTTAACAATAGACAAGCCGATACCGCTCCCTCCCTGAGAGGAATTGCGGGAAGCATCGGTACGGTAAAACCGTTCAAAGATATTACCCAGATCCTTATTGGCTATTCCTTTTCCATTATCCTCAATTTCTACTCGAATTGAATCCAAATCCTCCAAAAGACGGATATCGATTACTCCCTTTTCCTTATCCATATATTTGATGCTGTTTCCGATAATGTTATTGATTACCTTTTTCAGCTGCTCCGGATCTGCAATTATTTGAGTTCCCGGATCCAAAAGATTAGTGTAATTCAATTCAATATCCTTAGATTCCAACTCAAAGCCCACATCCTCTACACAATCGTTAAAATAATCCGTTACATTTATACAATGAAAATGGTAGGGTATCCGATTGGAATCAATTCCGGAATAAAAGGTCAGCTCACTGATCAGCCGATCCATATCACAGGCCTTGGTATAAATGGTCTTAATATAACGATCCATTTTTTCGGGCGTATCTGCCACTCCATCGATAATCCCCTCTACATATCCTTTAATGGAAGTGATAGGTGTCTTCAAATCATGGGAGATATTGCTGACCAGCTCCTTATTTTGTTTCTCGTTTTCCAGCATTTCCTCCTTAGATTCCTTCAGCTTCAGCCGCATATCCTCATAGCTTCGGTAAAGCTCACCCATTTCGCTGTGATCTGTAGGCTTACGCTCCAGTACATAATCAAAATCCTCTCTGGCGATATGCTGCATGGCTACATTCATTTCACTTAGAGGCAGAAATACACCTTTCCTGATCCACTGTGTCAGCATAATACTGGTAAACAGCAAAATCAATATAATGGAGATAAACAAATAAACAATTAATGCTTTGGAAATAACACTGCTTACCTTAGTTACAATAAAGATACTTCCCTCAGAGCCATCAGGAAAACAAAAATCAATTTGTTTTACCAGCTTTTTCATATCATTATAATAATAACCCGCATCTGCCTCTCCATACCCATTTCCATATTCCGGAAGCCTGGGAGAAAGCTGTTCCGATGCCACCGGATTTCCGGTATAATAAATTTCATCACCTTTTCTTACAATTAAATAGGAAGCAGTCTCCTTCATTTCCTCATTGATCTGACTTAAATAGTTTTTATCCAAAAATCGGGAGGAATCCAGATTCACCTGAGCTCTCAGCTTATAAAAAACTTCATCGGTCAGTTTCCCAAAAGAGGAAAGAGAGTCTGACAGCATGGTATAGTCCCTGATTTCTATTCCATAGCTTTTTCCCTCACTGTTAATGACATAGAAGCTGATTGCCCCAAAAGCAATTATCGTCAATACTACCGGCAAAATAATAATTGTGGCAAAGGTAATCCACAACCGTGTCCTGAATTTCAAGGAAAAACCTCCTTTACTATAGTAACTGTCCAAGGTTTGGCTCTGAACAGTTATATTTTACCACATTTCTTTTCATGGAAACAAAGATATATAAATATTTATCTAAAAAAACTATAAAGCCTGTCGAGAAAATTTTTTAAATTTTTTTGAAAAAAGTAATTGACATATGTCTTTTTATCCTGTATATTAACAATATCGATAATGATTACTGTTTTTGAAAGGAGACTCTATGGCTTTGAAATACAGCCGACAGCGTGAGGCTATTAAGGAATTTATGATGGGCCGAAAAGACCATCCCACTGCCGACGTAGTTTATATGAATGTTCGGAAAGAATTTCCAAACATAAGCCTGGGAACCGTCTACCGTAATCTGACACTGTTATCTGATATGGGAGAACTGTCAAGAATACGCGTGGGGGATGGGGTCGATCATTTCGATGCTATTACTACTCTGCATTACCACTTTATCTGTCAGGAATGTGGTTCAGTCCATGACTTGAATCTTCCCGTTGTGGAATCTTTCAACCAGGCAGCCAGTGGTCAATGTGATGGTCTGATTGAAGGCCATGTAGCATATTTTTATGGGAAATGCAATGCTTGTCTTAAAGCTGGTTTAACGAATTAGAATTAATTAAATTAGTATAAATTATAAGACAGTCCATTGCGAAAAATATCCAAAGTGTTATAATTTATTAATCAACAAATTTTTAAGAAAAGGAGAAAAAGATTATGAAGTATGTATGTTCTGTATGTGGTTATGTTCATGAAGGAGAAACTGCTCCTGAAAAATGTCCTATGTGTGGTGTAGGTGCTGAGAAATTTGTTCTTCAGACCGGTAAGAGAGAATGGGCATGTGAGCATGTTGTAGGTGTTGCTCAGGGCGCTCGTGAAGATATCATGATGGATTTAAGAGCTAACTTTGAAGCTGAGTGCTGTGAAGTAGGTATGTATCTGGCTATGGGCCGTGTTGCTCACAGAGAAGGCTATCCTGAAATCGGTTTATATTGGGAGAAGGCAGCTTATGAAGAGGCTGAGCATGCAGCAAAATTTGCTGAGTTATTAGGTGAAGTTGTTACTAATTCCACCAAGAAGAACCTTGAGATGAGAGTTGAAGCAGAGAACGGTGCAACTGCCGGTAAGTTCGATCTTGCTAAGAGAGCTAAAGAACTGAACCTTGACGCTATCCATGACACAGTACATGAAATGGCTAAAGACGAAGCTCGTCACGGACGTGCATTTGAAGGTCTGTTAAACAGATACTTTGGCTAAGCTGCAAGCCATGCAATAACATAGAAAAAACGCCCTGCAAGTTTACTTGTAAGGGCGTTTATTTGATTATCCTTCTATTCCAAGTTTTTAAATCTGCAATCGAAATATCATATACTTTATGATTTCCCTCTGCTCTATTTTTTGCTATGCGTTCACGTATTCGTTCAGCTAATTCCCTTGAAATAATACGATTTGAAAGTCTGATTACATCGACTGTATCATCTAAAGAAATATGATACATTTTAGTACAATCAATAAATGACGGCACACGAAATCCGTTATCCCGAGCATCTGATCCCGTAATCAGTTCATAATTAGCTTTTTCACTGCCAAAAACTCTATCTTCTTTCCCAAAAATTGAGGATACTGAATAAATATTCATTCCTTCATGAGACAGCTCAGCCACAAAATGCTGGTGTGCAGCCAAATTTCCGGTTGGATCATTCGGATATTTAAGCCTTAATATAACAATATCCATCTCAGGAAAGAACTAATTCCCCATCTATAATTTCAATATATTGAGGCGATGATAATTGACCTAATTGGGAAAGAGCATTGATAATCTCATCGTTCATTTCAAAGGATGATTTACTATAATAAAATATATTTCCATTAATCTTATCTTTTTTTATATCTGAAAAATCAACTTCTTCATAGGTTTGAAACAGATTATAATAAAATTCTTTTAATTCATTTTCTGTATTTTTAAAATTAATCAATGGATTATTGGGAATATGCGATTCCACATCCTTCCACAAAGAGTGTTCATGTGATTCATTAATAAGCTCTGCCGCGTTACGATCTCCATAAACAAAATTAATAATGTTCAATATTTGCTTTTGCTTACTGTCAATTTCCTGAATATAATCATCTGTAGGCATTCCGTCAAGTCCATTATAACGGTAATCTCTATAAATCGATCTAATAACCGGACCCTTGGGAAATGCAACAAAGGGTTCATCCAGAAGCTCTTTTTCTTCTATACAATAATACATAAGACTGGAAAAATACAGCAACTTATTTAATTTAACATTTTCATCGAGGTAACCGGATGCCAAACCAGGATTATGATAAATAAACCATTTCGCAACTTCGTGACAATTCAATATCTTCTTCACTCAAGCATCCTCCTTTACTTTTTAAACCAGTATAACAACAAAAATAAGGGGAGTCAATGAATTTGTTCTATCTATTCTAGATGTTAATACTTTAATTCTTCTCCTTATACCTCTCTTCCCGTGGGATTTACCACAACCTTTTTTCCGGTATTCAGTAAGGCTGCCAGATAGCAGAAGGAGCTGTTGGACATAATCATTCCCCGACACAGGCTCATAAGCTGCATATCCATATAATTTTTTCCCTGAGTATTTCCTTCTACAAATACTATATTTCCAAAGCTCTCCAAACCAAGCTCTTTCCAATTCTTCTTACACCACAGGCTGTCATCCGAAAAAACGAAAGCCGTCCACTTCTTCAATTCATTTTCTCCCTCCTCTAAGGCACTGATTTTTTCTTTAAACTGTTCTGCCATTGCCCGATAAACCGAGGGTGGTACTGCCATATCCAGCTTTACAAAATCCCCTCTTCTGATATGTATACCCACAGAAGGGACTGACTCAATCTGCTGCAGATATTCCAAGTTCTGTACATCGGTAATTTCCGGAAAGCTAAACTCCTTAAGAAAGACTTCCTTATACGCATAAAACCAGGCTCCATTCAGCCAATAGCCATGATAATATACTGTACCGGGAATATTTAGCAGCTCAGGATAATAAAGATTAGTGGGCACCTTATTTACTTTTCCTGAATAAGGATTAAAGCTTTTGTATCCCTCTCCCACCTCTGAAATAAAGGTCAATTCCATTCCATTATCTGTTAAAATCTGTGGTATACTTTTTCCTGTCTGCTTCTGTTCAAGTATATATTCCCAGATTTCCTGATCAAAGCATTCGCTCAAAAAATGGGGCTTAAGTCCAAATACCTTCTCCAGCTCATATCCATTATGGACCTTATTCAAGGCAAAATAAGAGTCATCCATATACATAATTTCTCCCGGATGGGACAGCTCATAATATCTTGAAAAAATATATTGAAAGGCCTGATTGGCCAGCCCTCCATTAAGAAACTGTATTTTCATTTTCTACCTCCGGGCTCTTATAGTCCAATCCGCCTGATATATCCCGCCAACTCCAGAAATTGTACTTTGTTCATAGGAAGAAGCAGAGCTTCAAAAATCAGCTTATAGAAATCCGGCTGTTCAATTTCATTAATAAAATAATTTTTTCGATAATCCCCAATTCGGGTAATAATAAACTCTTTTAAAAGGAGAAAATAGGAATAGGAGGGCTCTTCATAGCGGAAGACAATAATTTTCAAAAATCCAAGATAACACCCATGAAGAAAATCATATTCCAAAGCATCCTTGTACTCCTTAAAAAATCCCCGTCTTTTACAGTCTTCCCACAGCATCGATTGTACCGTGAGTAAATCTACATGATGGTCAGAGGCCTTCTGCAGCACAGTGGAGCGGTCATTGACAAAATAATGATACAGCTTTTCTTCCAGAATATACGCTTTAGAAACATACAAATGAACCATTGTATCCCAATATGTATCCTCATAAGTAAGATATTCCGGGAAAAGAATCTCATTTTCTATCAGCAAACTTCTTCTCAGAAGTTTGCTGCAAAGTAAATAGGCAACACTCTTAAGTACCAGAAAAATCTTACGTTTCTCAACGGAATCAATTACCAGACAGCGACTTTTCTTTCCGGTATTCCTTTCCTTAAAATAGGTACATTCCCTGGAAAAATCTCTTTCAGACTGACAGACCACCAAATCACAATCCAGTTCTTCCCCAATCCTATACATTTTTTCATAAAAATCCGGCTCCAGCCAATCATCCGAATCCATAAAATTAACCCAATCCGCCGTAGCATACTGCAGACCGATATTACGAGCCCTTCCCTGCCTTCCGTTTACTTCAGAGGAAATAAGAATAATATTATCCGGATAGCGCTTCTCCCATTGCTTCAGCTTTTCCAAGGTATTATCTGTAGAGGCATCATCGATACAGATAATCTCCAGGTTTTCGAGCCCTATGGTCTGAGAGGTAACCGTAGTCAGACATCGGTCAATATAGTTTTCTACATTATAACAGGGAATAATTACTGATACTAAAGCCATATATTTTCCTTTCCAGTACTCCGTTTAGATTAGTGTTTTGTTGCTTCCACCAGCCAAAGCAGCTCCTTAAGACGCAATTCCAATTCAAAGGTCTCTTTGACTTTCTCCCTACCTTTTGCTGCAATGGCCTGCCTTTCCTCCTCATGACTCAGATAATAATCAAGCTTTCTGTAAAGCTCCTCAATGGAGGAATACATCACCAGCTCTTTATCCTCCTGAAAAAAAGCTGCAATCTCCGGCTGATAATTCGTCAGGCAAAATCCACCACAGGCGAGAATATCCAATACACGCTGAGGAATACCACTGGTAATGGATTTTAGCGAGATATTCAAATTAATTTTACTCCGGTTAAACACTACCGGCATCTGTGTCCGCACATCAGCAAACCCTTTAAAATCAAAGCCGGGCTGTTTACGCACCGTTTCAGGAATTTCAGAAGCGGTATAAACATGAAGCTGATGCTTGGCCGCCACTGCTGCCAATATTCTTTCCCTTTCCCTGGCGGTAATCTCCTTATCCACCATTCCTGCTGCCAGCTCCTTCTCTTCATACCGATAGCCGGCACCTAAGCTTAATTGGCAGCTCTCCACCAGCTCTCCCAACACATCGGGCAAAAGCATCTGGGGAATAAAATGGGCTCCGTATACCAGTAATTGGGCTTCTATAATTCCCTCCAGATAGCCCCTTGTATATTCACTGAACGTCGCATATCTAAGCCGATTCTGCTGATTATTATAGAAGCTTCCCACAAAGGAAACCTCACAGACATAGTCCACAAGCTTTTCCTTCTTCATCGAGCTGATACGGCTTTCCATATCCTGTACATCCACTCCCAAGGGGAAATGAAAGACATGTCTGATTCCCCTGGCAGAAAGCTCATTTGCCATTACCTCATCAAAGCAGAAAATATAATTCCACTCACTGCTTATCGTTTCCGAAAACAGCGTATAGTGAGGACAATCATAGACCCAGCAAATATAGGGTACCCTGACTGTCCCGGCTACCATGGACAAAAGCGGAATATAGTTATAGCTGAAAATACCATCCACCTTTTTTTGATGTACCAGATTAATCAGCTCCTGTGCTGCCTGCATATCCCTATGGTAATCTGCCAGCTTCCTTGTATAGCTTACATAATCTATGTTTAGCTTTTTTAATACCAGCAGAAGCTGAGAATCGGTAAACCCTCCCCAGGAATAAACTAATAATTTTTTCATTTTGCTTTTACCGCCAAATATCTTATAATAAAAAATAAATTCTGTTTACAAAGGAGACCGCAATGCTGCCTATTTCCGTCTGTATTATCACTAAAAACGAAGAACATTTTCTAAAGACCTGCTTAGAAAAGCTTCGCCGCTATGATTGGGAAGTTGTCGTTACTGATACGGGCTCCCAGGATAATACCATAAATATTGCCAAAAAATATGCCCATCAGATACACCATTTTACCTGGTGCAATGACTTTTCTGCAGCCAGAAACTATTGTATTTCCAAAGCTACCTATGACTGGATTTTGAGCATTGACAGTGACGAATACCTAGTTAATGAGGAAGCTTCCGAGACATTAATGACACAGTTATCAGAATGCATGGATCACCCACAGAGTATTGGCTTAATCCATCAAATTAACCCATTTTTTTCAGGGAATCAGCAGTCCACTGCTGTGGAACCTATAAGCCGTTTCTTCCATAGAAAATATTATACTTATACAGGCAGTATCCATGAACAGCTTATACCATTAAATAGCCGCTTTAAGCCATCACATTCAGATACAACCATTCAGGTTTTTCATGAAGGCTATGCCAATCCCCATATCCTAAATAAAAAATCAAAACGTAATATTGCCTTGCTTGAAACCTCATTAAAGGATTCTCCTGACGATCCCTACCTTTATTATCAGCTGGGCCAAAGCTATTTCGTTTTAGGTGATTATGAAAAGGCCTGCCCTGTTTTTCAAAAAGGTCTGACCTTTGATGTGGATCCTAATCTGCAGTATGTACGCACGATGGTAGAATCCTATGGACACTGCCTTCTTTCCCTGAAAAAATACCGAGAGGCTCTTAACTTTGAGGGTATCTATGAAGCCTTTTGCGGCCATGCCGACTTTGTCTTCCTCATGGGGCTGATTTATATGAATAACGGTTTATTTGATGATGCCATTAATCAATTTCTGCAGGCCACGAAAATTAAAGATCATTCCGTTGAGGGAATCAACAGCTATCTTCCCCTGTATAATATTGGTGTCATCTATGAATGCCTGGGAAAGCCTGAAGAGGCGCTTTCCTATTATAAAAAATGTGGAGATTATCAACCGGCAATAGAAAGAATTAAACAGTTACCCCCTGTTTCTTTTTTACCATAAATCTATTATAATACAAACAAAGACAGGTTTGGAGAAAAAAGATGAAAATTCTGATGATGGAATGGAAAAGCTTCGGAAATGAAGATATAATTGAAGGCTTTAAGGAGTTGGGCCATCAGGTGAAAAGAATACCCTTTTCCAATGAACATGTTCACAGCGATGAAAAGGTTGAGGCTTCTATTGTGAAAGAAATCCAGGCTTTCTCTCCTGATTTTGTCTTTTCCTTTAACTATTTTCCTATTATTTCCCTGGCCTGCAAAAAGGCTGATATGCGCTATGTTTCCTGGATTTATGACAGTCCTTTTGTTTTGTTATATTCTTATACTGTCATCTATCCGGGTAATTATATTTTTACCTTTGATAAAGAACAGTATCTGGAATTTCATAAAGCAGGCATTTCCACTATTTATTATCTTCCTTTAGCCGCAAATACCTACAGGCTGGATAAGCTGGACAAGCACCGATTTTATGATGTAAGTCCATGGAAAAATCAAACAGATATTGCTTTTGTAGGTTCCCTGTATACTGAAAAGCACCGGTTTTATCAGAGACTTAAGGGAATTAAGCCTTATACCAGAGGATATCTGGAGGGTATCATGGCCTCCCAGAAAAAGATATACGGCTATAATTTTATCCAGGAGCTAATGACAAAAGAAATTATTGACGATTTAATGCGAGTAATGCCCATGCAGCCTGATCCAACTTCAGTGGAAAGTCTTGAGTTTCTCTATGCTCAATACGTTATTAACCGGCAGATTACCGCCACAGAGCGAACAGAGCTGTTGACTGCCATAGGAGAACATTTTTCTTATGACCTTTATACTCCTGACAAAAAGCTGTCTCTTCCTGGTGCCTTTAACCACGGACCTGTGGATTATTATGATATTGCTCCTTATATTTTTAAAAATACCAAAATCAATCTTAATTTTACTCTAAGAAGCATTAAGAGCGGTATCCCCTTAAGAGCGTTTGATATTCTGGGTGCCGGTGGCTTCTTATTGACCAACTATCAAACCGATTTTTCGGATTGTTACATCCCCGGCGAAGATTTTATTTTTTTTGAAAATAAAGAAGATTTAATTGCTAAAATCGATTATTACCTGAACCATGACGAGGAACGGGCCGCCATTGCCAAAAGCGGATTTGAACGTACAGCTGCCCACCATACCTATAAACACAGGATTACAGAAATATTAGAGGTTATTGGATGAAACAAAACATCCTTTTATCAGCAATTGGCAGAAGAATATCTGGTATAAAGTTTTGCTTTTTCCTTCCCGATATAATTATTAAAGCATTTTTATAAATAACATAAGAAAAATTATTCTATATACAAGGAGGTATATTTTATGTACTTTGATCCCTCATATTTCAAGGAGGAAGAACGGGAAGGGTTTGTAATTAAGCCCATGATTAAGCGAGCCTGGGCTGCTCAGATAGAGGTTCTGGCTGAAATCGATAAAATATGTAAGCGTCATAATATCCAGTATTATGCAGAATACGGCACTCTTTTAGGAGCAGTTCGTCACCAGGGTTTTGTCCCCTGGGATGATGATATGGACATTGGAATGTTAAGAAAGGATTTTGTACGTTTCCAAAAAATTGCCCAAGCTGAGCTTCCTAAGCCTTTTAAATTACTCAGTATTCATAACCACAATCATAAACAATTCATTGCACGGGTAGTTAATGGTTATGAAATTAAGACTACACCGGAGCATATGGAGCAATTCCACGGCTGTCCTTTTGTTGTAGGTATTGATATCTTTATCACCGATAATATTCCTCTGGATAAGGAGGAGGAAAAGCTTCAGCTGGAGCTTTTGGGTATTGTGTATACCCTGGGTGAGGAATGGAATAAAGATGAAATGAGTGATGAAGATAAAGAAGATTGCCTTCAGCAAGTTGAGGAGCTTTGCAGGGTGAGCTTTGACCGTAAGAAGCCTATTCCACCGCAATTATTTGATTTAGCAGACAAAATCTCTGCCATGTATTGGGATATTGAGGCAAAGGAAGTTACCTTATATCCTAAGCTTTTTCATAAGGAAAAGTATCGTCTTCCCAGCAGATGCTTTGAAATGACGGTTGAAGTACCCTTTGACGTTATTACTATTCCTATCCCCATAGGCTATCATGATGTTTTAGCCAGACGATATGGACCAAAATATATGACTCCACGTAAGCTTTCTTTCCATGGCTATCCTTTTTTTAAGAACCAGCAGGAAATACTTCTTAACGAGTTTAACGAAAGGGGAATCAATGCCCCCGACTGGCTTACCGAAGAATTTGAAGAAGTAGAGCTGTTTATAAAGGAGTTAAAATAGATGCTTCCCATATCTCTTTGCATGATTATGAAAAATGAAGAAAAGCATTTAGGGAGTTGTCTGGACTCCCTAATTTCTTATGGCTTTGAGCTTATTCTCGTTGATACCGGCTCTACGGATTCTACTGTTGATATCGCTTCCAGGTATGTCGATACTGTTCATCATTTTGACTGGATTAATGATTTTTCTGCTGCCAGGAATTACTCCCTTTCTTTAGCTCAAAATGACTGGGTTCTTATTCTTGACTGCGATGAGTGCATCACCTCTTTGGACATAGCTTCCCTTCTTCAATTCATGAAGGACCATCCAAGGGAGATAGGTCTTATTTCGCGAAGGAATCACTATGAGATGAATGGTAATGATTCCGTCTATGTTGATCAGGTTGAACGTTTTTTTAATCGCAGATTTTATTTTTATCAGGGAAAGGTTCATGAACAGGTACTTCCTCTTCCTCAAGTTCACAGTGCTGCCCTTTCCTTTCCCATCAAGCTGGAGGTCGAACACAACGGCTATAACGGCAGTGAAGAGGAATTAAAAATTAAATCCCTTAGGAATCTGAACCTTTTGAAGGAGATGCTGATACAAGCTCCCGATGACCCTTATCTTTATTTTCAGATAGGTCAATGCTACAATATGATACATGATGATGAAAAGGCTCTATATTACTATGAAAAGGGATTATCCTTTGATGTGGATCCTAAAATGGAATATGTTCAAATGATGGTTATTGGTTATGGCTATGCTCTTCTTCATCTCAATCGTTATCATGAAGCATTAAGCTTAAAAAATTGTTATGATGCCTTTGCCACCTCCGCAGATTTTATTTGCCTTATGGGCCTGATTTATCTTAGAACCGGCAATCTGATTTCTGCCATGGCAGAGTTTCTTAAGGCTGTTTCCTGCCCTATTTCCCATGTGGAGGGAGCCAATTCTTTTATCCCCTATTATAATATGGGATGTATAAATGAGCTGCTGGGAGATAAAGAAACGGCATTAATCCTTTATCAAAAATGCGGGGATTTTCCCTTGGCCCTTTCTAAAATTAATGAACTGAAAAAATAACCTGTTCTTTCACAAAATAACGTAAAAAGAGGAAGTCGAATGACTTCCTCTTTCTGGTTATACTTAAGTATTTACCGGTTAAATCTTGATTAGCTAAGGATTGCCAATACACCCTGATTAGCCTGGTTAGCCTGAGCCAACATAGACTGTCCTGCCTGAGCAAGAATGTTGTTGTTGGAATACTTAACCATTTCAGCTGCCATATCGGTATCACGAATCTGGCTCTCTGCTGCAGTAGTGTTCTCTACTACGTTGTCCAGGTTGTTGATGGTGTGCTCAAGACGATTCTGAACTGCACCAAGTGCGGAACGCTGAGTAGAAACGGTCTCCAGAGCTTTCTTAACATACGTGTTCAAGTTTGAGAATGCAGAACTCTTGAAGGTGTTAATAGAAGCTGTAATTTTAGTGGTATAGAACTTCTGAACTTTAGTCCAACCAGAAGCATTCAATACACTACAGCTCATACTCTTAATAGAGATGGTAATGTGCTGACCGGTTTCTGCACCAACCTGAAGACCAATGTTAGTGAAGGTACCATCTAACAGATTCTTCTCATTGAAGGTTGTGGTACTCTGAACACGATTAATCTCGCTCATTAACTGCTGAACTTCCATAGCGATGTAGTTACGATCTGCAGTTGCAAGAGTTCCAGTTTCACCCTTAACAGCCAGCTCGTTCATACGCTGTAACATATCATGTACTTCGTTCAGTGCGCCTTCTGCTGTCTGTACGCAGGAGATACCGTCTTCTGCATTGGCAGATGCCTGTGTCAGGCCTCTGATCTGGCGTCTCATCTTTTCGGAAATGGAAAGACCTGCTGCATCATCTGCTGCACGGTTAATCTTGTAACCGGATGACAGTTTCTCAGTGGACTTTGCCTGGCTTCCTGTTGTGATGCCTAACATTCTGTTAGAGTTCATTGCTGTGAGATTGTGTTGTACAACCATATTAAAATTCCTCCCTGAATATTCTTCCGCTTCCTGGCGGGTGCATTATTTACGTTTCGAAA
>JBJELS010000272.1:0-6831 GCA_051879275.1 Lachnospiraceae bacterium | reverse complement strand
GTCAGGGAGATCCCGGTGAATCCAAATTTTATATTTCTTTGGAAGACGATTTGATGCGACTTTTCGGCTCAGAGCGTATGATGGCCATGTTCAATGCACTGGGGATTCCCGAGGATCAGGAAATTGAGCATAAGACCTTAAGCAATGCAGTGGAAACCGCACAGAAGAAGATTGAGAATAACAACTTCGGTATTCGTAAGAATCTGCTGGAATATGATCAGGTAATGAATGAGCAGAGAGAAATTATTTATGCGGAACGCCGTCGTGTACTGGACGGCGAAAGTATGCGTGATGTAATCTATAAAATGATTACGGATATCGTGGATAATACCGTGGATATGGTGGTTGCCGATGATGCAGACAGTAATGAATGGGATTTGAAGGAATTGAATTCCCTGCTTTTGCCCATTATTCCTCTTGAGCCGGTAAGAAGGGAAGAGCTGGCGGGAATAAAGAAGAACAATCTGAAGCAGCTGTTAAAGGAAAAAGCAGTTAAGCTTTACGAAGCAAAGGAGGCGCAGTTCCCGGAGCCGGAGGCTATTCGTGAGCTGGAGCGGGTTATCCTGTTAAAGGTAATCGATAAGAAGTGGATGGATCATATTGACGATATGGATCAGCTGCGCCAGGGTATCGGCCTGCAGGCCTACGGTCAGAAGGATCCTCTGGTAGAGTATAAGATGAGCGGCTATGAAATGTTTGACAACATGACGGCCAATATTCAGGAGGATACGGTTAAGCTTCTTTTACATGTCAGAGTGGAACAGAAGGTGGAAAGAGAACAGGTAGCCAAGGTTACCGGAACCAATAAGGATGATTCCGGCCCCAAGGCACCGGTGAAGCGTGAGGAAGCTAAGGTATATCCCAATGATCCCTGTCCCTGTGGCAGCGGAAAGAAATATAAGCAATGCTGCGGCAGAAAATAAAAAAGGAAAGTGTGGTGAACGCAAGTGGTTGAATTAGACCAGCTGAAGACAGAGCTTCAGACTTATAAAACTCCATTGGCGGAAGTGAGGGATTCACTTTGACCTTGCAGGCAAGGTAAAGCGGATGGAGGAATTGGAGCGGGAGATGGAGGCACCTGATTTTTGGGATAATCCGGACAGCTCCAATCAGAAAATGAAAGAATTGAAAAATTTGAAGGATACAGTGGATACCTGTAATCGGTTGAATAGCCAGTACGAGGATATTGAGATATTAATCGAGATGGCCTATGAGGCCCAGGATGAGGAGATGGTAGTGGAGATTCGTACAGAGCTGGAGGATTTTACACAGACTCTGGAGAATATTCGGATGACCACCCTGCTTTCCGGTGAGTTTGATAAGGATAATGCTATCCTGAAGCTGAACGCGGGAGCAGGGGGAACGGAATCCTGTGACTGGGCGGCCATGCTGTATCGAATGTATACCCGCTGGGCTGAGAAAAAAGGCTTTTCGGTGGAAGTACTGGATTATCTGGACGGCGATGAGGCAGGAATCAAGTCTGTAACCTTTCAGGTAAACGGAGAAAATGCTTATGGCTACCTGAAATCGGAAAAGGGGGTTCATCGTCTGGTGCGGATATCTCCTTTCAATGCACAGGGAAAACGTCAGACCTCCTTCGTTTCACTGGATGTTATGCCGGATATCGAAGAGGATTTGGAAGTGGAAATTGATGAGAAGGATTTGCGTATCGATACCTATCGAAGCAGTGGTGCCGGAGGACAGCATATTAACAAAACCTCATCCGCCATCCGGATTACCCACCTTCCCACGGGAATCGTGGTTCAGTGCCAGAATGAAAGAAGCCAGCATATGAATAAGGATAAGGCCATGCAGATGCTGAAATCCAAGCTGTATATGCTGAAGCAGGAGGCTAATGCGGAAAAGCTTTCGGATATTCGCGGTGAGGTGACGGAAATCGGATGGGGAAATCAGATTCGTTCCTATGTGTTTCAGCCTTATACGATGGTAAAGGACCATCGTACCGGGGTGGAAAGCGGCAATGTGGACGCGGTTATGGACGGCGGTCTGGATCCCTTTATCAATGGATATTTAAAATGGCTGAGTCTGTCAAACTGATTGAGGGCCTGTAAGTAATGAAGTTTAGAAAAGTTTAAGAAAACGGCTACCTGAAAGCATTGTCAAAGACAGTGCTTTTTGCCGTATCAGAGCTTCAACACATAGTTGGGAGGTAACGGATGATTCCATTCATGAATGATATGGAAAAGCTTCCCCTGCTGATTCTGGGGATAGCAGTGCTATTGGCTAATCTTTTCTGGCTGCTTATGTACTTATTCTATGGAGCAGTACAGGTGTATAATCTCAGAGAGGGCAAAAGCTATGCCTATCTGGGGAGTCTGTGGATTGAGCGCAGAAGAGGGCAGTATCTTTTGTGCATTCCCGAGAAAATGCTGAGAAAATCCTATACCACCAATTATAAAATACGTACAGGACGACTGTTTGCAGGACTCCATGGTAATCGGCTCTTATGTATCCGCTTTGGGAAAGAGCAGGATATCTGTGTTCCCGTGGAGCGGGAGATGATTGCCAAAAACTACGTTGCAACTTAAGGAAGGCTATAGTATACTCCTTTTGATACTGTCAATTTTACTGTAGAAATGAGGAAAAAATGAAGTGGGAAGAAAAGGTAAGACGGGTCACCCCCTATGTTCCCGGTGAACAGCCGCAGGGAGACCGTCTGATTAAGCTGAATACCAACGAGTGTCCTTACTCTCCAAGTCCCGGAGTAATGGAAGCACTTAGAGGAATGGAGGAAAACAGTCTGCGGCTGTACCCGGATCCGGAGGTGACCGGGCTGAGGCAGGCACTGGCAGATTATTATGGTGTAAAAAAAGAGCAGGTTTTTGTGGGAGTGGGCTCGGATGATGTTTTGGCTAATGCCTTTCTTACCTTTTTCAATAGTGACAAACCCCTGCTTTTTCCGGATATTACCTATTCCTTTTACGACGTCTGGGCGGAGCTTTTTCATATCCCTTATGAGCGGATTCCTTTGGATGAAGAGTTCCATCTTGTCCCAAAGGATTATCGACGGGAGAACGGAGGGATTATTTTTCCCAATCCCAACGCACCTACGGGGGTTTTTGAGGATTTAGCCGTAGTAAGGGAGATTCTGGAGGATAACAGGGATGTGGTGGTCATCGTAGATGAGGCCTATGTGGACTTTGGCGGAGAGAGCGCTCTGCCGCTGCTTGCGGAATTTGACAACCTGTTGGTGGTGCAGACCTTTTCCAAATCCAGAGCCATGGCAGGAGCCCGCATCGGCTTTGCCATTGGGAATGAGAAGCTGATCGATTATCTTAATGGAGTGAAATTTTCTTTTAACTCCTATACCATGAGTCGCCCGGCCATAGCGATGGGAATAGCCAGTGTGGAAGATGATGCCTATTTTAAGGAAACGGTACGCAAGGTAGTTTCCACCAGGGAAAGATGCAAGAAAGAGCTGAAAAAGCTGGGCTTTTCTTTTCCGGATTCCCAAAGTAATTTTATCTTTGCAAAGCATGAGAAGACACCGGCCGGAGAAATCTTTGAGGCCTGCCGGAAGGAACAGATTTATCTGCGCTATTTTGCCAAAGACAGAATTGATAATTATTTACGAATTTCCATTGGAACGGATGAGGAAATGGATATTCTGTTAAACTTTTTACGAAGCTATTTGGAGGGAGTATGATTAAATTAATTTTAAAGGGTGCAGTGATTGGAATTGCCAATGTGATTCCCGGAGTAAGCGGAGGAACTATGGCCGTAGTTATGGGAATCTATGATAAACTGATCCATGCCATTACCCACTTAAAAAGTGAGTTTAAGCAGGCATTAAAGCTGCTTATTCCCATTGTAATCGGAGCAGGGGCAGGAATTATTATTCTGTCAGAGCTGCTTACCAGAGCTTTGGAAAATTTTCCCGTGCAGACTAAATTTATGTTTATCGGTTTAATTGTGGGGGGATTGCCGATTATCGTCAGCAGACTGAAGGCTACGGGAAAGAAGGTGAGCGGAGGCAATATAGCGATAATGGTGCTGTTCTTCTTACTGGTGGCCGGCTTTGCCTTCTTGGGAGAAGGAGAGGCTTCCGGCACAGCCATCAGCCTGAATGCAGTGGAAGTCATCAAGCTGTTTTTTGTCGGAATAATAGCCAGTGCAACTATGGTCATTCCCGGTGTCAGCGGTTCCATGGTATTAATGCTTCTGGGCTATTACTATCTGATTCTGGATTCCATTTCCCAATTCATTCATGCCCTGCCTGATTTTCATCTTGCAGTTTTATTGGAAAAGACAGGAATCCTGCTTCCCTTTGGTATCGGTATACTGGTAGGGATCGGGGGAATTGCCAAATTAATCGAGATCGTTTTTGAAAAATTTCCCAATTATGCTTATTGTGCTATTATCGGACTGATTGTAGCCTCTCCACTTGCCATTATTTTTATGTCGGATATCCGTAATTATAATACAGTGGCTGTTTTAACCGGACTGGTGACTTTTGCAGTTGGATTTATTATTGCCAGAAAATTAGGAGAAGATTAAGGGGAAGCTGCCTTTCGGGAGAGGTAAGAGAAATATGGAAGCGTATACGGATTTTGCTTTGGTTTATGATACCTTTATGGATCAGACTCCCTATGAAAAATGGTGCCAACGGCTGAATGGGATTATGGAAGAATATGGCCTGGGAAAGGGACTGGTTCTGGAACTGGGCTGTGGGACAGGAGCCCTGACCGAAGGACTGGCTGAGCTTGGCTATGATATGATTGGAGTGGACAGCTCTGAGGCCATGCTGAATGTAGCCCTGGAAAAACGCAGCCGCTCCGGCAGGGATATTCTGTACCTTTTGCAGGATATGCGTGAATTTGAGCTGTACGGAACCGTAACTGCCGTAGTCAGTGTGTGTGATTGTCTGAATTATCTTTTAGAAGAAAAGGAGCTGATTCAGACCTTTCGTCTGGTCAATAACTATCTGGACCCCGGGGGCCTGTTCCTTTTTGACTTTAATACAGTGTATAAATATCAGGAGATTATCGGTGAACGAACCATAGCCGAAAATCGTGAGGACTGCAGCTTTATCTGGGAAAATTACTATGACGAAGAGCAGCAGCTTAACGAGTATGAGCTGACCATTTTTGTCAAAAACAGAGAGGGATTATTCCAACGGTTTCAGGAAAACCATTTGCAAAGAGGATATACCCTTCCCCGGATCAGGCAATGTCTTGAAACGGCAGGACTGGAGTTTCTGCAGGCCTTCGATGAGGAAGGCGGAAGCGTTAGAAAGACCAGTGAACGAATTTTTTGTATTGCCCGGGAAAAGGGCAAAAGCCGCGGAAAGCGGAAGAAAGAGGACAGATGACGGATTATTGTGTTCGAGCTACTGCAGGGAATGCACAGCTTCGTGCCTTTGCAGTAAAATCAAAGGATATGGTGGAAACGGCAAGAAAGGCTCATAATACCAGCCCGGTAGTAACCGCAGCCCTGGGCAGACTGTTAAGTGCGGGAGCAATGATGGGGATGATGCTTAAAGGGGATAAGGATATTCTTACTCTGCAGGTAACCGGTGACGGCCCCATAGGCGGCTTGACGGTAACGGCAGATTCCAAGGGCTGTGTAAAAGGCTATGCCAATAACCCCACCGTACTGGTGGGAGCCAATGAACAGGGAAAGCTGGATGTGGCAAAGGCCGTAGGAAGCGGCTTTTTACGGGTTATTAAGGATATGGGACTAAAGGAGCCCTATGTAGGGCAGACGGCCCTGCAAGCCGGTGAGTTGGGGGAAGATTTGACCTATTATTTTGCTGCCAGTGAGCAGGTGGCCTCTTCTGTGGGACTGGGTGTTTTATTGGATAGGGAGACGAATACGGTCAAACAGGCAGGAGGCTTTATCCTGCAGCTTATGCCCTTCGCCCAGGAAGAAATTATTGCTAAATTGGAGGAAAATCTTACAGGGATTGACTCCGTTACTGCCTTATTTGAGGCGGGAAATTCCCCGGAACAGATTTTGGAGCTTCTGTTAAAGGGACTGGATATGGAGATTACAGAAAAAAGACCTGTAGAATTTCGCTGTAACTGTGATAAACAAAGAGTGGAAAAGGCCCTAATCAGTATTGGAAAAAAGGAACTGGCAGAGTTGATTAGTGAAGGAAAAGAGATAGAGCTGAACTGTCATTTCTGCAATACCAATTACCTTTTTTCCGTAGAAGAGCTGCAAGCCCTTTTGAAGAAGGCAAAGCACTAACGCTTTGCCTGTTCCAGTGAGGAGGCTATGGCATCCAAAAGGAGCATGGAAGTATATTTATTGTCCTCTGAATAGGTAATGTTATCCAGGGACTGTGTGGAAATAATCTGTGCAGATAAATCATCCAGTGCAGGCTCCATCAATGGATACATGACAGAAACGGTTTCTTCCAGGTTTTCCAGAGAAATAGCTGTAATTCTATCCTCATCTACGGTTACCTTTACGTCTACTGCATTGCCGTTAAAGGTGAGGGAAGTAGTGTATTGTCCCGGTGTATAGATAGAGGTGGCAGCGGCTGAATCCTTCCGGGGAGAGAACATCATCACCAGGAGAATAACAAAGAGAATCCCCAGAACAAGGAAAATTCCGGTATAAATCAGCTCCTTTAAGTGTAATACGACGATTTTTGCTTTTCTATTCATGTCTGCTCCATTCCTTAGGCGTTGGTCTTGCCACCGCCGTGTTTGTAACATCATACGCAGCAAAGGGAGGGTTTATGACTGAAAAGAAGACCGGAAAAACAGTGGATAAGGAGAAAAAGAAAAACGACCATGGAAGTAGAATTTGACGTAAACATTAATGCAAAGCTTTTGTATGATTATCTGCTCCACCATACCT
>JBJELS010000271.1:0-6851 GCA_051879275.1 Lachnospiraceae bacterium | reverse complement strand
CTTTATTCAGGATGAGCATCCTCAGACTATCGCATTGATTTTGTCTTACATGTCTCCGGGACAGGCATCCATGATTATTTCCGCACTTCCGCCTGAACGTCAGGCAGATGTAGCAAAGAGGGTGGCGTTAATGGATAGAACCAGTCCGGATATTATCAAGGAAGTAGAAAAGATTTTGGAATCCAAGCTGTCCAGCCTGGTTAATCAGGATTACACCATTATTGGTGGTGTAGACGCTGTTGTTGACATTCTGAATGCAGTTGATCGGGGTACAGAGAAACACATTATGGAGACCCTGGAAATTGAAGAACCTGAACTGGCTGATGAAATTCGCAAGAAGATGTTTGTATTCGAGGATATTTTGCTTCTGGATGACCGGGCAATTCAGAGAGTGTTGCGGGATGTGGATAATAATGACCTTGCTGTAGCCCTTAAGGGAGCCAATGAGAATGTCCAGACAGTAATTTTCAACAACCTGTCCAAGCGTCTGTCTGCCATGATTAAAGAGGATATGGAATTTATGGGCCCTGTCCGTATGAAGGATGTGGAAGAGGCACAGCAGAAAATTGTTAATATTATCAGAAAACTGGAAGATTCAGGAGAAGTGGTAATCTCCAGAGGTGGAGGAGACGAGATTGTTGTCTAAGGGTCTGATAAAGGCAAATCAGGTTATGTTGACGGAAAGTGACCTTAGAATCATCGACAGCAACCAGCTGATTGCCGAGAAATTAGAAAAGATACGCCCCGGAATGTCCACAGGTGCAGATACGGAAGGCTTCCAAACGGGCTTGAATGCACCCCAGGTAGAAGCGATTTTTGACCAGGAGGGTGAAGAGAGGGAAGAAGGCAGTCTTTTAACAAGAGATACTGAAGCCGAAGCCCAGGAGCCTGTCTACACGGGACCAAGTCCGGAGGAATTAATTGCAGAAGCAGAAGCTCAAATTGAAGAAATGAAGCAAAAGGCCAGAGAAGAGATTGAAGCTATGCGGGAATATACCCTGGAAGAATGGCGTCAGCAGGGCTATAAAGAGGGGCAGAAGCGGGCAGTGGAAGAGCTGGAAAAAGAAAAGACTGCTCTGAAGACTAAGGCTGCACAGCTGGAGGAGGATTATCAGGAGAAAATCAGCCAACTGGAGCCGGCCTTTATTGAGACGCTGACAGGAATCTACGAACAGATTTTCAAGGTGGACTTGGTTGATTATAAGCCTGTTTTGCTTCATGCAATCAGTAATTCTATCCGAAATATTGAGGGAGGAAGAGACTTTATTGTACATGTAAGCCGTGACGATTACGATGCAGTAATGGATGCCAGGGCAGAGCTGACAGCAGGGCTTGCATCTTCCAGTGCTTCTATGGAGATTGTTGAGGATATGACTCTGGGGCCGAATCAGTGCATGATTGAGACCAGTAATGGTATTTTTGACTGCAGTATAGGAAGTCAGCTGGAGGAATTGGGAAGAAGGCTTCGTCTTCTGTCCTATGAATAATAGCATCATTTTGAAAAGGCGTAAAACAGATGGTGGAAATGACCATTGATTTAGAAAAATATAACAGAATATTTGATCAGCCCTTGATTAAGAAAAAGGGGAAAATTGTAAATGTGGTGGGACTGACGGTGGAATCTGCGGGACCGGATGCCAAGCTGGGAGATATTTGCTATATTTACCCCGGTGGAGAAGAGGTGCCGCCCATTATGGCAGAGGTAGTGGGCTTTAAAAATGGAAAGACCCAGCTTATGCCCTATGAGGTGACAGACGGAATCGCTTCCGGCAATATTGTGGAGAATACGGGAGAACCCTTGCAGGTATTGGTAAGCGATGAGCTTTTAGGAAAATGCCTTGACGGTTTGGGAAGACCTATAGATGGTATACCAATCACGAAGGGACAGGCCTATACGGTAGAAGCTCTCCCTCCAGACCCCATGAGCAGAGAAATTATCAGCGAGATACTGCCCCTGGGAGTGAGAGCAGTGGATGGGCTTATCACCATAGGAAAGGGTCAGAGAATCGGGATTTTTGCCGGCTCCGGTGTAGGGAAGTCTACCTTAATGGGTATGTTTGCCCGCAATACAAAAGCGGATATTAACGTTATCGGCCTTGTGGGAGAGCGAGGAAGAGAGGTAAGAGAATTTATCGAGCGGGATCTGGGAGAAGAAGGAATGAAGCGCTCTGTAGTAGTGGTTGCCACCTCTGACCGTCCTGCATTGGAACGAAATAAGGCGGCAAAAACGGCTACGGCCATTGCGGAATATTTCAGAGATCAGGGAAAGGATGTCCTGTTAATGATGGATTCCTTGACCCGATTCAGTATGGCACAGCGGGAAATTGGCCTGGCCAGCGGAGAACCTCCGGTGTCCCGGGGTTATCCCCCCAGTGTTTATTCGGAAATGCCTAAGCTGTTGGAGAGGGCAGGAAATTCATCAAAAGGCTCCATCACCGGCCTGTATACGGTTTTGGTTGACGGCGATGACTTCAATGAGCCTATTACGGATACGGCCAGAAGTATTTTGGATGGTCATATTATGCTGAGCCGAAAGCTGGTTCATCGTAATCATTATCCGGCTATTGATATTTTGCAGAGTATATCCCGTTGTATGAGTCAGATTGCTGCAAAAGAGCATAAGCAGGCTGCCGGTAAGCTGAAAAATGTAATGGCAACCTATAATGAAGCAGAGGACTTGATTAATATCGGAGCTTACAAGAAAGGAAGCAATGCAGGAATTGACTATGCGATAGAGAAGATTGATGCTGTGAATCAATTCCTTATGCAGGATGTAGAGGAAAAGGTTGCTTTGGAAGAGACCATTGAAGGTCTTAGAAAGCTGTTTGAAGATTAGCTGAAAGCAGAATGAGGGGAAATCATGGCAAAGTTTATCTACCGAATGCAGAACATTCTGAATATTAAGTATAAGCTGGAGGAGCAGGCAAAAAATGAATTTATGCTTGCCAATCGGATACTGCAGGAGGAAGAGGACAAAAAGACCAGGCTGCTGATGCGAAAGAGTGACTATCAGAACAGGGCGAAACGGTTACTTTCCCAAAAGCTTGATTTGTTCAAAATTATGGAGAATAAGGAAGCAATTCTCCGAATGGATGAATTTATTAAGGAACAGGATGTGGTAATTGAAAGAGCCAGGAAAAAGAAGGAAGAAAAAGCAGAGATTCTGGCTGAACTGAGACAGGAGAGAAAGGCTCAGGAGAAGCTTAGGGAAAAGGCTTTTGAAAACTTTATTCAGGAAGAGAATTCCAAAGAGAGCAAGGAAATTGATGAACTGGTAAGCTTTACTTACGGAAAAAAGCGAAAGAAAGATTCCAGAGGATAAATTAGAATAATGGCAGAAGAAATTATCTTAGATCAGGCAGAAGAAAAAAAGAGAATAAAAGAAGAGCGTAAGAAGCTGAAGGCAGAACAGAAGGCACAGAAAAAAGAAGCCAGGCAGCGTGCAAAGGAGCTTTCCTACCAGGAAGCTGATCTGGAGCAGGAAGGAAGTAACCTGCCTATCTTTTTTACCACAGTGGCCATTGTCTGTATTTGGCTGGCCATTCTTTGTGTTTTAATCAAGCTGGATGTGGGCGGCTTCGGCTCCAACGTGCTTACTCCGGTACTTAAGGATGTTCCTGTGGTAAATAAGATTCTTCCCGGGACAAAAACGACGGGGGAAAGCGTTTCTGACAGCGGTGAGGGAAGCTATTCCGGATATAACAGCCTGAAGGAAGCGGTGGAACAGATTAAGGTTCTGGAGCTGCAGCTGCAGCAGGCTGATATGAAGGCGGGAGCTCTGGAAGAAGAGAATAAGGAGCTTCAGGATGAAATTGCACGCCTGCGTACCTTTGAGGAAAGCCAGGTAGAGTTTGAACGAATCAAGACTCAATTCTATGAAGAGGTTATTTATGCGGATAATGGCCCGGGAGTTGAGGAATATCAGAAATATTACGAGTCCATTGATCCTACAACAGCAGAGTTTTTATATAAGCAGGTAGTAGGACAGCTGGAGGAAAGTAAGGAAGTACAGGATTATGCTCAGGCTTATTCATCGATGAAGCCTAAGCAGGCTGCCGGAATTTTTGAAGAAATGACCAACAATCTGGATTTGGCAGCCAGAATTTTAAAAGAAATGGATCCTGAAGCCAGAGGAGATATTCTGGGAGTAATGGATTCGGAAATCGCGGCGAAATTGACCAAAATCATGGAGCCCGATTCTTAATTTGCTTCATTTTTTAGTCGATATATATAATGAGCTCGCTTTATTCTGGCAGGCATTAAAACCTGCATGAGCTCATTGAGTACATTGAAAAATGAAAATACGAAAGAAAGGAGGAAAGAGATGAGCAGTGCGTCAATAAGCAAAGTCACCTCCTGCCTGATGGATGCTGTAGGAAGTGATAGCCTCAAGACGGCACAGAATACCGGTCAGGACAGCTTTTCTCAGGTTTTTAATCAGACAAACGGAGAAAAAAGTCCGGAAGCTGCTGACGTCAAAACGATGAAGACAGAAGGAAGCAGCATTCAGGAGCACGCCAACAGCCAGAAGAAGACCGGCTGCAAGTCCCTGCAGGAGAAGGAACAGACGGCAGAGACAATGCTGGAGGAAGACCGGATCAGAGAAGCAGCTGAGGAAATCGGGGCTCAGATGGTAGAGGAAGTGGCCAAAACCTTCGACGTTACCATAGAAGAAGTGGAACAGATCATGGAAGAGCTGGGGCTGATTCCCACAGACCTGCTGGATGGAGAAAATCTGACTCAGTTGGCCTTAAGCTTAAATGCGGAAACCGACTCTATGGCTATTCTGACCAATGAGCAGCTGTTTACGGATTTAAAGGGACTGATTGATACTGCAGGAGATTTAATCAATCAACTGACAGAGGAGTTTCCCATGACTGATGAGCAGCTGACCCGGCTGTTGACTGTGTTCAAGGAAGAAACGGTTGTATTGGATGAGGTAAATCCCCAGCTTCTGTTTACTGACACAGAAGAAATGCAGACAGCTCAAGAGGTTATTGCTTCCGCGCTACCTGAAGTAGAGGTTGAGGTGGAAAACCAACCGGTTTCCGTAGAAAATCTTCAGCCTCAGGACAATCAGCAGGTACAGGAGAATCCACTTCCTGTTGAAACGGTAGTGAACCAGCCGGAAAAAAGCCAGAGCAAACCGGAGACAGGAGCACAGGAAGGAAATCCGGCACATACGGGAGAAAGCTTTGCATCAAATCTGCTGAATCAGCTAAGTGAAGCGGTGGAGAATGCTTCCGGTACTGAAACCGGTTATGGAGTAAATGGTCAGGAACTGATTAATCAGATTACTGAGCAGATTAAGATTTTGGTAAAAGCAGATACCACGGAAATGGAGCTGCAGCTTCATCCCGCCAGCCTGGGAAGCCTGAAGGTTCAGATTGCCAGCAAGGCAGGTGTACTGACGGCCACCTTTACCACGGAAAATGAAGCGGTTAAGGCAGCCATGGAAGGGCAGATGGTTCAGCTGAAGGAGAGCTTTGAACAGCAGGGGCTGAAGGTGGAAGCGGTAGAAGTAAACGTGGAAGCTAAAGGCTTTGAGCGAAGTCTGGATCAGCAGGAAAAAGAACAGAATGACTTTGACAAACAGAATAAAAAAGGCGGACGTCGTATTAGTCTGATGGATTTGGAAGGCCAGGAGGAAGAGTTTTCCGGCGAAGAGCTGTCAGAAGGTGACAGAATCGTTGCCGATATGATGCGAAGAAACGGAAATACCCTGGATTATACCGTATAAGTCCTATGGACAGAAAGGAGAAATGAATGAGCACAATAGCACAAGTGAAGGACGGAAAGCTGGTAGATGCCGTATCCACTATCGATACCAAGAGCAAGAGTTCTAATTCAAGCTTGGATAAGGATGCGTTTTTACAGCTTTTGGTAGCACAGATGAAGTATCAGGATCCCTTGGAGCCCACATCCAATACCGAATATATTTCACAGCTGGCAACCTTCTCATCACTGGAAGAAATGCAGAATTTAAACAACGGAATGACTCTCCAGAGAGCTTCTCTGTTGGTTGGACAGTATGTATTTATGAGTGTTACGGACAGCAGTGGCAATACGACCTATCCGGAAGGCTATGTAGATTATGTGGTGTATGAGAACAATAAGGCTTATCTTTCCATTAATGATACCCTATACTCTATTGATGATCTGGATACCGTTGCCGATCCTACCTATGTAGCGGCAATTAAGACTGCTGAGAATTTTGTGGAGCAGATGAATAAGCTTCCTTCAGTCAAAGTGGTAGACAGAGAGGATGGAGAGGCCTTAGGAAATCTGGTTATCACCTATGAAACCATGACGGATTATCAGAAAGGCTTCTTAAGCAAGGAGACTCTGGAGCTTTATAAGGATTATCTGAGCAAATATCAGGAGCTGATTGTAACACCGGTAAGCAGCTTTATTCAGAAGATGGAATCGCTGGCAGATGTGGAGGATTTCAACGAGGAGCAGATGACGGCTTTGAAGAGTGTCGTTGGCACCTATCAGGATTTTACTGCCTATCAAAAATCATTGTTGGCATCGGATGCATTGGAGCTTTACCGTACACTTAAGGCAAAATATGATGAACTGACGGCTAAGGACGAGGAAGCTGGTAAGACAGAATAGTTAATTGAAGAGGGGAAACGGAAATGAATATACAACGCAGCCAATTCCTTTCCATAAACGAACTGCAGGAACAGTACCTGAACAGACAGCCCGTTAAACCTGCTGCAGACACCAACAGGCAGGGATTGACCTTTGAAGAAATCTGGAAGGAAAAAACGGGTCAGCTGGATGAGGGACTGAGATTTTCCAAGCATGCAAGCAACCGCCTGGCGGACAGAAGCATTGTTTTATCC
>JBJELS010000270.1:0-6871 GCA_051879275.1 Lachnospiraceae bacterium | reverse complement strand
TATCTATTGGATACAGATGTTCACAATGATTTAATTAATACTCAGCTGAAATCACAGCTGGCCCAATATAAGTCTAGGCAAGAGCTTTTTCATCAGATTGATTCCTTTAAGCATCAATTTCGTGAGGCCACTCTCAGCCTTCAATATCTGGCATCAGTACGTGACTTTGACAAGGTAGAAGATTTTCTTACCCAAAATCTTCCGCAAATTTTGAATTATCTTCCGGTCAATAAGGTATACTCGAATTCTTCATTTGTTGGCGCATTTATCATGGATTGGGCCGAACAGTGTGCTTCCGGCGAACTAAAGCTGGATGCGGTGCTATATGTTTCTGATAGCTTGATATCCAAAGAAAAGGATATTGTGCGTCTTCTTATGGAAATAAGAGATCTTTATATGCTGTTAGCGGAGCCAATACCTAACGCAGACATCCGACTGAAGGGGAATACATTACGTAAGAGATTTATTATTAATGCAGTAGGACCCTTCAAAGGAATAATTGAAGAAAAGGAAGAGTATCCTTACTTCATTACAGGCAAGGGAAAAGAGGTTAAGTCCTGCTATCATCGTCTTATTGCCCTGGTAGATGAACTGGGAGGAACAGTATTCTGGAAGGTGGAAGGAAAGCCATCTAACTTTACCCTTACCATTTCCTTTCATAGTGAGGCTTAATATTATTTCTTTTCCAGGTTGCATAGCAGCATGGTCAACGTGAACCAACCATCTGAATATTTGGTCTGTAGGACTCCGGCGTACTTATCTACGGTACGCCGGACGTTATTTAGACCAATTCCATGCTTTTCAGTATCTTGCTTCGAGGTGTGAAACAGCCCGTCTTCTCTTTGTATGGGAGGAAGAGCTGTATTTCGTATGGTAATATTCAGCATGGACTTAAAATGCCTAGCTTCAAAAAAGATGATTTTTCTCTTCTCCTCCAGTTTTTCACAGGCCTCTATTGCATTATCCAGAGTATTTCCTAAAAGAACACACCAGTCCTCATTGGAAATGCTCAAATTTTCAGGCAAGGCTAAGCTGATCATCATTTCTATTTGGCTTTTTTTAGCACGAATACTCTTTTCTGTCAGCATAGCGTCAAAAATAAGATTACCGGTTCTGTACATAATTTCATCTGTATTAAGCATTTCACCCGTCACAGATCGAATATATTCTTTTGCTTCCTCAATTTTTCCATTATTCAGTAATCCATTAAGGGCAAGGCAGTGATTTTTAATATCGTGCCGGATACCGCGTACCTTATCCTGCATTTCTGCAAGATGCGTATAGTATTGGAGCTGTTTATCTAACTGCTGAGAAAGGATATGATTCTGTTCCTCCAGTCTTTCTCGTTCTAACTGTGCAAGCTCCTTTTGGGCCGCTTCTCTTAAAGAGACCTGATTAATATACAGATTAAAGGCATCAGAGAAATCTCCCATAAAATCAACAGTTTGTGAATAATCTCCCAGAGAGACCCGTTTGAAACAATATAGGATATTTCTGAGGATGGATTGCAGCTCTTTGCTGCTGCTTAAAAGCAGATTTCCACGAGGAGCAGCATAGGATATATTTCCGCTGGCTAATTCGTTGATAAAATAATGTGCCTCTACAGTTTGGAAAGCTAACTGCAGAGCCAGCTTTTCCAAATCTTCTTCTGTGGATTCAGGAGCTGAAATTTCATTTAAGGAGGGCATATCCCCTGATAATATTCGTTTTAAAAGATATATGGTATCCTGTGTGCTATTCATCTGTTCACTTTTCTCTTTCTTTTAGATTAAAACGGCATACCCGGTCTCCTTTAGCCCAACAGTCAATTTCCAGAGCTTCATAGTTCTTATGAGAAAAACGTGACATGATTGCTTCAAGGAAGCCCTCATCATAATTACAAACCGTTTTTCCCATAATGGGTAGTCCGGAACAATCTAAATCTTCAGCAATTGTCAAGGTTATTTTTCCATTTTCATCAAGATTTTCTACTCTTATTATGCCTATCTTTAATTCTGCAAATATTTTTTTCAACGAAGCAAACAGCTCATCTATTGTAGTGGCTTCCTGTAAATATAAGTCGAAAAACTCGGAACCTGAAAGACGACCCGCTTCACGAAACATATCTGCAGCTTTATCCGGCCCAAGATTTTTTTCCAGAGCCGTACGCATGGAAGTCTCAAACAGACGATAAATACTTACCGGCATAAGCTCTCCCATATTCAATCTTCCTTTTTTCAGGCTATTTACAATATCATCCATTGTAGGTATCTCCTCCTATACTTATTGTTGATGCAGACTGAACAGGTAAACTCCAAAAATTTCACTTTGCTTTACCAGCCCAATGTCTGAATTTCTGCTGTCCAGAGAAACACTTCTGTGATCTCCCAGTACAAAGTATTCCTGATCTCCAACTAAAGCCTGTTCAGTCATATCCCGTGCCTCACTGGCTCCCATTACGATAAGTCCATCAATTACCTGAGGCTTTCCGTTTACGATTATCGATTCGTTATCATCAATTTCTATCGTATCCCCTGAAAGACCATGAACCCGTTTAATATATCTGATACCATCCCGTTCAAAAAGAATAATATCTCCTATTTCAATATTTTTTGTCCATCGACTATAGACTACATAATTTCCGTCATTTAAAGTCGGCTGCATGGAATCTCCGTTTACCCGTGCCACTCCAAAGAATAAAAATGAGCTTAATAAGAGTAGCAGGATAACCGGAAAAATAAACCGGCCTGCCAAGATTTTGGATTTTTTCTTTTGAGAAGAGACTGCGGGCAGTATATCCTCTTTTTTCTCAAGGCAGGGTTCTTCCTCTTTTCCGGTTTTTTGCTTTTTTTCATCCTTCTTTTCCCTTACTGTCACTTTTTCCTCTTTGGAAAAAAAGGCAATGAAAGCCACAAGAAGAGCCAGAAGAAAAATTAAAGCAAATACTATACCGATATACAGTATATTTCTTTTCTTCTTTTTTTGATTACGTTTCATAATATGCATTCGTTCTTTCTTTACTTTACTGTATTATATTTTACCACAGTTTATCCTCTCATTGTAGTATTTTTCAACAAAAAGGTATCAGAACTTAGACAGGAAATGGGGTAAAGATACAGAATAGATTTCCCGTTTAGGTTTACATCCATTTCGTGTAATGCTATACTGGTCAAAGACAGTAAGATGAATGCTTAAGCAAGAAAATCCGGATATTTTCAAGAGAAAGGGAAGGAAAGATGTCAGGAAAATATTATAAAAAAATCCTTTGCTTTGGAGATTCCAATACACATGGATATAATTCCAAAACCGGTATGCGGTTTTCAGAAGAGGAAAGATGGACCTGTCTTTTGCAGAAGTATTTGGGAAAGGATTATCTCATAGCGGAAGAAGGTCTGGAAGGAAGAACAGCCTGCTTTGAAGACCCTTTGTTTGAAGGACTTTGTGGATTTCATTATCTTTATCCCTGCCTGATGACTCATAAGCCCGTTGACTTGCTGATTATTATGCTGGGAACGAATGATGTGAAATCAAGGTTTGCAGCCACACCGGAAAATGTAGCAAAAGGAATGGAGCGTCTGGTCCAAAAGGCGAAGGATACTCCGGTGGCTTTCAGAAACGGCCCCAGTATTTTGCTGATTACTCCACCCCCCATTGAACCGGGATATGAGACTACGGAGGTTTTTGGGGAAATGGGGCCAAATTGTGTAGAAAAAACAAGGCTGTTGGCTCCTTTATATGAGGAGGCAGCCAAAAGGCTTGCTATACATTATCTGGATGCAGGTCAGGTTCCGGGAGTGGATATGTATCCCTATGATTATATGCATTTGAGCCTGGAGGCCCATAATAATCTGGCGAGAGAATTGGCCCGGATTATTCCGGATATGGTGAAATAACAGGAAGTAAAGAGCTGCTTTGCAGCAGAATTAGAGGAAATATGAATATTATTGTTCTGGATCTGGAATGGAACCAGAGTCATGGAGATCATAAGGATTACAGGAAGCCGGGAGTGCCAATCTTTGAAATTATTGAGATCGGTGCAGTTAAGCTGAATGAGGACAGGGAAATTATCGATCGTTTTTCGGAGCTGATTCGGCCTCAGATTTATCATACCATGCACCACATTACGGCAGATATTATTCATTTGCAGATGAGTGAGCTGAAAAAAGGAAGAAGCTTTACAGAGGTTATGGAGGATTTTCTTGCCTGGTGCGGTAAGGATTATTTATTTGCCACATGGGGTCCCCTGGACCTTTTGGAGCTTCAGCGAAATATGAAGTATTACGGGATGGAGCCTCTGGCAAAAGGTCCCTTGAGCTATTATGATGTACAGAAGCTGTTCAGCCTGGAAATCATGAAGGATAAAACCAGAAAAACCCTGGAATTTGCCATTGATTATTTTCAGATTGAAAAGGATGTTCCTTTTCATCGGGCTTTCAGCGATGCCTATTACACAGCCGGAGTTTTAAAAAAGATGGATAATCCGGAGATTTACCGGATGGTATCCTTTGACACCTTTCATTTGCCGGGAAGCAGAAAAGAGGAGATTAAAATTGTTTTTCCCGGCTATGCAAAGCATATCAGCAGAGCATTTGAGGAAAAAAAGCAGGTTATGGCAGATCGGGAGGTATCCTCTACGAAATGCTATCTCTGCCATCGGAATCTGAAGAAAAAGATCAGGTGGCATACGCCCAACGGGAAAAATTACTACAGTGCTGCTTTTTGTGAGGTACATGGCTATATTAAATACAAGGTAAGGGTAAAAAAATCCGAAGAGGGAAAATATTATGCCGTGAAAACCTATAAATTTACTACTCAGGAAAAATTTTTAAAGCTGAAAGAATTGTATGAAAAGGATAAGGAACTGAAAAAGAAAAAGAAAAAACTACCGAATCAACAGTAAAAAGAGCTGTTATGATTCGGTAGTTTTTTTCATGGGGATTGTCTCACTGATGATGGTGGAAGAAAAATTTCTTCCGCCTGGTTTTTTGATAACGAAGTCCTTTTTTTCTTTTTCTGCGAAAGTCAAAGGGGAAGAAAAACATGGCAATCAAAATTACGGCAAAAAAGATAAGAATAACGTAGATTACGTTGATAAAAATAATTCTTTCTTCAGAAGCAGAAGCCTTTGTCAAAGCAGCTTCTGGGTCCTGAGAAAAGCCAAAAATACCGGAATCCCGGTCAGTAAGCTGAATGGCTGCAGAGCCCAGAAAAATATCTTTATAAAAGTAGTGAATAGAAGCAATCTCATTTGGTGAAAGCTCATCATAGGAGACAGAGGAGGTTACTTCGGAAAAGTCAATGGTATTGGGAAGAAGAATATAGTCATCCTTATTCAATTCCAAAATAGGCTTACTGCTGCCGAATAAATCAATATCTGTGGTAAAAAATGCATTATCAATGGAATAGCCGGAGTCCAGTTCGCTGATGGACAGAGCATCAAAATTGTCAAAGCCATAATCAAATAAGGAGATGGTATCTGTAAATTGATAAGGATTTTCCTCCTTTAAAATCACACAAATCAATTTCATTCCTTCCTTGGAGGCACAGGAAACCAGAGTCTGCCTTGCCGCCTCCGTATATCCGGTCTTTGTTCCCACCAGATAATCATAGGCATAAGCTTTTCCGGGAAGCAGCTGGCTCTTAGCGGTTAAGATAATGCCTTCACGGGTCTGTGTTTCATTCACCGGAACCGTAAACCTGGAAGTACCGGACATCTTAGCCAGAGTTTCATTGGAAAAAAAGGCCTGGGCAATAAGGGCCATATCATGAGCCGTGGTATAGTGATTTTCGTCGTGAATCCCGTTAGGGGTAACAAAATTAGAGCCGGTACAGCCAAGCTCTTTGGCAGTTTCATTCATTAAAAGGGCAAATTCCTCAATGCTTCCGCTGATATGCTCTGCTACAGCATAGGCAGCCTCATTGGCAGAACCCACAAGGATACCGTACAGGACGTCGGAAAGAGGGAGGGAGGCTCCTGCATTTACCCCCATATTGGCATCCTCCCACCAATTAATACTGTCAATGGCTTTCTGAGAAAAAGTAATCATTTCATCAGGCTCACACCGGTTAATGGCGATATAGGTTGTCAGCAGTTTAGTGATACTGGCGGGATAAAGCTTCTCATGAATATTTTTTTCATATAAAATCACCCCGGTCTCGGCGTCCATCAAAATGGCAGACTGGGCTCCGATAACCGGGCCTAAAGGCCAGTTCTCATAGGAGTTGGATTCAACTGGTATATTTTTCCTTTCTTCCGCCTGGGTCTGGTAATCCGCTGCAAGGCTTAACCTGCAGGGTAAGAGAGAAAAAATAAGCACTAAGCAAAGAAAAGAAATAAGCTTATAGGGTTTAAAAGAAGAATAATAAGTTAACATAAAACAGCCTTTCCTCGAAAATTCTACCTCCATTCTACACAAAAAAATAGTTTTCGACTACAGGAAATGGGTGTAAAATAAGAAATTGAAAAAAAGAAAAGAAGGAGAAACTATGCGTTTAAGGAATATTACGGGATCAGAAGAGGTTATTGCAAACAGTGAATACGTCATTGACAATCCCGAAGGGAAACAGGGAAGCTGGAAGGAATACTGGAAGAACGGTCATGAGCTTCATATAGAAATCGGTATGGGAAAGGGAAAATTTCTCATGGATATGGCCCGGCTGAATCCCGGGATTAATTATCTGGGTATTGAAAAATATTCCAGCGTCCTGCTTCGTGCTGTGCAAAAGATGGAGAAGGAGCCTTTAGATAACCTGAGATTTATTTTAATGGATGCACGGGAAATTACGGATGTCTTTGCAGCCGGGGAGGTGGATCGAATTTATTTAAATTTTTCCGATCCCTGGCCTAAGGACAGGCATGCCAAAAGAAGACTGCCCAGCCGCCGTTTTTTAC
>JBJELS010000269.1:0-6902 GCA_051879275.1 Lachnospiraceae bacterium | reverse complement strand
GGAGAAGATTTCCACGATTGTAGACTGCCAGGATGACAGCTTCCTTTCTCCCGAGGATATGGTAGAAGCAGTAAAGGAATATTGCCGAAAAACGAATCAGCAGGTTCCGGAAACTCTTTTTGAGCTGGCCAGCGTAATTTATAATTCTTTGGCTAAATGCTATAGTGAGAAGCTGGAAGAAATCCAAAAGCTTACAGGGAAGAAGTATGATCGAATTAATATTATCGGCGGTGGCTCAAATGCGGTCTATTTAAATCAGTTAACGGCAAAATATACCGGTGTGGCTGTTCATGCCGGGCCCGGTGAGGCAACCGCAATCGGTAATATACTGGCACAGATGCTGCAGGAGGGAGTTTTTGCCAATCTGCAGGAGGCAAGATGCTGTGTGGCGGACTCCTTTGCGGTGGAGATTTATCGGTAGGGGAATAGTAAGTGTGAAGACAAAAATAATCTGTTTTACCAACAATAAGGGAGGAAGCGGGAAATCTACCTGCTGTGCAAATCTGGGATATGAATTGGCGGCAGCAGGGAAGAAGGTGCTTCTTCTCGATGGAGATATGCAGCTGAATCTTTCGCTTTCTTTTTTTAGTGAGGAAAGAGTGTTGGAGATGGCAGAAGGAGAAAGGAATCTGTATTATGCTCTCCGGGAAAAAGCGGATCTGTCTGATTATGTGATACATACGGCTTATGAGAATCTGGATCTAATCCCCTCCTCTACGCTGATGAGTCAGATAGAGTATGAGCTATTCACTATGCTGCAAAGAGAATTTATTCTTAAAAAATGCTTGAAAGAGATTAAGGAATCGAATAAATATGACTATATTCTGATTGATGCCCCTCCTACTTTGGGAACATGGGTAATTAATATTCTCTGTGCGGCAGATTATGTGATCGTGCCGGTGGAGGCCTCTCCCTGGGGCTTGTTTGGTTTGGCAAATATGTTTGATTTTTTGGCATCCATGGGAGAGATGACTGAGGCCCGGATTATGGGAGTTCTGATTACCAGAGTGGATGAACGGAAGAATTATTACCGGCAGACCAGAGAGGTTTTATTGGAGTATGAGAATATTCATGTGTTTGATTCGTTTATTCATGTAGATTCTTCCATTGAATGGGCACAGGATGCTTCCGTGCCTGTGGCAGTGTATAAAAAACAGACCAGAAGTGCCAAAGAGTTTGGCAGACTGGCAAAGGAGGTAATGAACTATGGCAGTAGGTAAGGGAAGTATGGCAAGGGCATCAAAGGCGGCCGCCGGGGAGACCCCTGTCAAGAAGACGGAAGCTGCAAAGCTTAAATCTTCCGGTAAGGCTCCTGCAAAGGGAAGGACGGCAGCTTCCAATACAATCCAAGCAGCATCCGGGCAGGTCATGAATAAAATGGTTTGCCGGAAAAGCTCGCAGATATTGGATCGTGATGCCGGGCCGGGAGAAACTTTCGGCATTGGAGATGCTATGCCGATATACTTTTACTGAGGATTATATTGCGGGTCAGGGATGAACAGGCTCGACCTCCCAGTCCGTAAATTCTGATGTATATCCGTTGATTTTAAAATCATATTCATTGTGATTGAAAATAATTTCTCCTTCGTAAAGCACGATGCCATTGTCGTATCCGCCGCGAATACGGATATGCTCATCAGTGGCACCGGGAACCCGGGCAAGAGCCAGTCTTCTGGCATCATCGATGCTGATACGTCCGCTGGTGGTATCGTTTAAAAGTCCGTATTCGGTCATGGATTTTCTTTCTGCCTGCAGTGGGGCAGAGGACTTGTTTTCGGGAACAGACGGATTGGTCTTATTGCAGCCGGTTACAGACAGAATAAAAGCCAGACATAAACAGGATAGGGTAAAAGGGTAGTTTTTCATAGTATATTTCCTCATTTTTCTTAATTAAAATTGGCACAATGTTTTCAAAGAGACATTGTGCCAATAGTATTTGTAAAAAAATAGAAAATAATCAGTTACAGCATTGTTAATATCTGGGGATGACAATTCAACACCAGCTCCGGCGGGAAGCTGCATTCTTCCAATAGAGGGAAAATATATTCCATATTCCCCACATTTGTCTTTCCGTGACTGTCGCTGGAAAGCAGAACAGGAAGCTGAATTTGCTTACAGATTTTCAGAATTTGGGGGCAGTTAATCCGGCCATCTATCCGATAGGCATCGGGTGCCAGAGAGCCGTTGTTGATCTCCGGGTAAATCTTTCTCTTCTTTGCTTCTTTCAGTAACCGTTCATAATCCGAAGGAAAGCGGGCATCATCAATATGACCCAAAAAGCGTACCTTAGGGTGATTCATAGCCGCAAGATAGGCCTCGGTCAAATCCTTGTGCTCCCAGGGAGTAAATGTGGGTGGGTGGATGCTGATAATGGCATAATCCAGTGAAGAAAGCAGGGAGTCCTCCAAATCCACCTCTCCCTTAGAATTTAGGATATTCAGTTCCGCCCCATAAAGCATTTCCACCCCGAAGCGTTTCTTTTGGGCCAGTTTCAAATTTTGAAAATAAGAGGCGGAGGCTGAGCCGGAGGTTGCCGGGCCGTGATCGGAGATGCCCAGGGCAATAAGCCCCCTGTCGGCTGCGGCTCTTGCCAAATCGGTGATAGTATCCGTGGAGCCGTGTCCGCTGCTTATGGTATGGGTATGCAAATCAAAATAAATCGGGTAATGTTTCATGATTTTAGTATAACCTAATCCAATCTAATTTCCAATTCCGAAATAAAAAAAGCAAAAAAAGAAGCAAACGGAAGGAAAACAAACAAAAACAAATACCATATCAGATAAAAACCACACATTCGCATAAAATATAAAATAAAATCCTCAAAAAATCAATAAAAAAGTGTTGTTTTTTGTTGACTTAAAATTAACAAAGAGATATAATCAAGCTATCAAAGTATCCGTTCAATCCGGAATTTCAGCAGGCTCCAAGTCCTTAGGGAATGAGGAGTGCAGAAAAAAAGGGAGGAATTATGGAGAATAAACAAAGGATCATACAGGAACTGGTACCGGGCAGACAGATTACTTTAGCACATATTATTGCGAATCCGGATCCGGTATTGTATGAAAAGCTGGGCTTAAACCCTTCCCAGGAACATAGTAAATCCGCTATTGGAGTATTAACGGTCAGTCCTGCAGAAACGGCTATTATTATGGCAGATATCGGAATCAAATCGGCAGGTGTCCGTCTGGGGTTTGTGGATCGGTTTTCCGGCTCCATTATTCTGACGGGAACAGTATCCCAGGTGGAAGCCTCTATCCAGTCAATCCTGCAATATGTAGAGAATACCTTGGGGTATACGGTATGTCCTATCAGCAGAACCTGAAGCAGCAGGGGAAATATTGACTCAGAGGTTTTTTGCAGAGCAGATGTATGGGGTTAAGATGAATGAAGAAAATAATTTTGATAGGACGAAGCCGGGCCGGTAAGACCAGCCTGACACAGGCCCTTAAGGGGGAAACTGTTCACTATAAAAAGACCCAGTATATCAATCATTTTGATGTTATCATTGATACTCCCGGAGAATATCTGGAAAGCGGCACCTTTGGCAGAGCCCTGGCACTTTACTCCTATGAGGCGGATGTGGTAGGACTCTTAATGGGAGCCACAGAGCCATTTTCCCTCTATCCACCCAATATCACCTGTATGGTAAACCGGGATGTAATCGGAATTGTCACTAAAATTGATAAGCCAAAAGCCGATGTAAAACAGGCGGAGCGATGGCTGAGACTGGCCGGGTGTAAGATAATATTTCGGGTGAACAGTAAGACGGGAGAAGGAATTTATGAGCTTCTGGAATACTTAAAGGAACCGGGGGATGTTATGCCCTGGGAGAAGGATGCCGATGAAGCAGGACGGCTGACCAATGAATAAGGTAACCATTACGTGAAACCGGTCCGGACAAGGCAGGGTTTCGGGTAATCAGGATAGATTAAGAAAAGGAGAAAGAAACATGGCACTGAATGAGTATGAAATCAAAAAAATGATTTGTGATGTGGGGAAAAGAATCTATGATCGCAACATGGTAGCAGCCAATGACGGTAATATTTCCGTTAAGCTGAGCGATAATGAATTTCTGTGTACTCCCACGGGAGTATCCAAGGGCTTTATGACCCCTGAATTTATCTGTAAGGTAGATGCCCAGGGCAATGTAATTCAGGCAAATAAGGGATTTAAGCCTTCCTCCGAAATTAAGATGCATATGCGGGTATATGCAAAGAGACCGGATGTAGGAGCTGTTGTACATGCACACCCCACCTTTGCCACCAGCTTTGCCATTGCAGGCATCCCTTTAACACAGCCTATTATGCCGGAAGCGGTTATTGCGTTAGGCTGCGTACCGATTGCCCCTTACGGAACTCCTTCCACCATGGAGATTCCTGATGCGGTTGAGCCTTATCTGGAGCATTTTGACGCAGTCCTTCTGGAAAGTCACGGGGCCCTTACCTGGTCCACCGATTTGATGGCTGCATACATGAAGATGGAATCCGTAGAATTTTACGCAGAATTATTATATAAATCCAAGATGCTGGGCGGCCCTAAGGAATTTGATAAGGAGCAGATTGCAAAGCTTTATGAGATCAGAAGAAAAATGGGACTCCCGGGACGCCATCCTGCTGATCTTTGCCAGAATAAGGGAAGAGAAAACTGCCATAACTGTGGTGGCGGCTGCAGCAGCCATAAATCCGATGACAGTCAGGAACTGGTAGCGGCAATTACCAAAAAAGTTTTGGAGCAGTTAAGTAAATAATGATTAAGGAAAACAGACTGGAAGAAGCAGTGAAGAATCTGGTGGGGCAGGCCATTGTGAAAGAGGTTATGTCTTTGAAGCTGGCCGTAAAGCTTATTGAAGCCGTAGAGGAGCAGGCAAAAGAAATGGGGCTGGCAGTTGTGATTGCCGTTTCCGACGCCTCCGGCAGACCCGTAGCCGTACATTGTATGGATGGAGCCTACCACGGAAGCTTCGATGTGGCGGTGAACAAAGCCTATACCTCCACAGCCTTTCAGATGGCCACAAGCCGATTATCCAGACTGTGCCAGCCGGGAGGAGAGCTGTATGGACTGCAGTTTGGAAACGGCGGCAAAATAATGATATTAGGAGGCGGAGAGCCTTTGATGGTCGGTGAGACTATGATAGGTGCATTGGCCGTATCAGGAGGCAGTGCGGCTCAGGATACTGAGCTGGCAGCCTATGGAAGAAACGTGTTAAAGGAGGTAATCAAGTGTCTGTAGATGAACGACTGGTTCAGACCATTGTACAGAAGGTTATGGCCAATATGCAGATTACCGGTGAAGTTACCGGTATGCATGGCGTATTTAAGGACATGGACGATGCCATTAATGCCTCCATTGAGGCACAGAAAAAGGTTCGGGTCATGACCTTGGATCAACGGGAAAAAATTATCTCTGTTATCCGCAAAAGGGTACATGAGAATGCTGAGCTTCTGGCAAACATGGGGGTAAAGGAAACGGGAATGGGCAATGTGGGAGACAAGATTCTCAAGCACCACCTTACTGCCGAGAAGACACCGGGGACAGAGGATATCAGTACCATTGCCTGGTCAGGAGACAGAGGACTGACGTTGGTGGAAATGGGGCCCTTCGGGGTAATAGGAGCAATCACTCCGGCGACCAACCCTTCCGAAACGGTTATCTGTAACTGTATCGGAATGCTGGCAGGAGGAAATACAGTGGTGTTTAATCCTCATCCCAATGCCAAGAAGACTACCATTTTTACCATTAATATGATTAATGAGGCCTCTCTGGAGGCAGGCGGGCCGGACAATATTGCGGTTACTGTAGAAGAGCCTACTATGGAAAGCAGCTCCGTAATGATGAAGCATCCGTCTATCCACCTGCTGGTGGCTACCGGCGGACCGGGAGTGGTTACAGCCGTGCTTTCCTCAGGGAAGAGAGCCATTGGAGCAGGGGCAGGTAATCCTCCGGTGCTGGTGGATGAAACTGCCGACGTAAGAAAGGCGGCCCAGGACATCGTCAATGGCTGTACCTTTGATAACAATCTTCCCTGTATTGCGGAAAAGGAGGTTGTGGCACTAGACTGTATTGCTGATGAGTTGATGCACTATATGATTACGGAAAACGGCTGTTATCCTGCGGATAAGGAAGTGGTGGATAAGCTGACCAATACCGTGCTCACACCTAAAGGAGCCTTGAATCGTAAATGTGTGGGCAGAAGTGCAAGAGAGCTATTGGCTATGGTGGGTGTAGATGTGGGAGCAGATATCCGCTGCATCGTTTTTGAAGGAGCGAAAGAGCATCCCCTGATTTGTGAGGAACTGATGATGCCCATTTTGGGAATGGTAAGAGTAAGGGATTTCCACGAGGGAGTTGAAACAGCAGTCTGGCTGGAACATGGAAACCGCCACTCGGCTCACATTCATTCCAAAAATGTGGATCATATCACCGAATATGCAAAAGCACTGGACACAGCTATTCTGGTAAAGAACGGACCCAGCTATGCAGCTTTGGGATTCGGAGGGGAAGGCTATTGCACCTTTACCATCGCTTCCCGAACGGGAGAAGGACTGACCAGTGCACAGACTTTTACAAAAAGAAGACGCTGTACCATGTCGGACAGCTTATGTATCAGATAAAAAAGGAGGTAATGCCAATGAGAGAGCAGGAACTTGAGCAGATTGTCAGACAGGTTCTGGAGCAGATGTCCGGCGGCACGGTTAAGGCACAGGCCGGGGCAGGCACATCCTGTGAGGCAATTCCCTCTACCGCTCATGTAGCCATGCTTACCGGCCTGGAGAAATTTGAAGTAAAGGAATATCCCATGCCGGAAGTAGGGGATGATGATATTTTGGTGAAGGTAGAAGGATGTGGCGTCTGCGGAACGGATGCACACGAATTTAAGCGTGACCCCTTTGGACTGATTCCCG
>JBJELS010000268.1:0-6908 GCA_051879275.1 Lachnospiraceae bacterium | reverse complement strand
GGTAGCATAAAGCTGAATATTATAATCCAGACTGGTAATCAAATCCCGTCCGGTAACCGGTTCCTTTCTCACCTCTGCCTTAGTTTCCACTTCTACTCCCCGGGCATCAGTGGTGGTTAAAATCATTCCCGGTTCTCCCGCCAGCAGCTCATCATATTTTACCTCCAGGCCGATGATTCCCTGATTATCTCCTCCGGTAAATCCCAATACCTTAGAAGCCAGACTGTCAAAGGGGTAGCAGCGTTTATAATCGGAATCCACCTTTACTCCCGCCAATTCATATTCCCGAATCCTGTCACCCACTTCCTTGTCTACATTTCCTTTTATTTTCTCAATGGATGAAACCTTATCTACCCGTTTTTTTACATACTCCTCCGACAGCCCCAGCTCTTCAGACAATACCCGAATCACCTCTTCCCTGTCCTTAATCTGATTATGAATGACGGAAATATTGCAAACAACCCTGTTATCCGCCAGAACCATTCCGTTTCGATCCAGTATTCTTCCTCTTTTGGCCTTAATTTTTCGTTCCCGCTCATGCAGCTCATCTGCCAGCCTGCTGTAATACTCTCCTCTGGCCAACATCAGCCACCCCACTCTTACACATAAGCCAAGCAGCATAAGAATCAGCAAAAGGACGATAATAAAAAGCTTTTTCCGATAGCCCGTTTTATTTTTTAGCATAAAACAACCTCATAAAGCGATATTTGTATAATCTATTATCTACTTTATGAGGTTATTCTCTATTGAGGAGAATCTTCATTCGTATCCTGATTTTTAGCTTCTCCCGTCACCGGATCAATCAATACTCCTGTAAGCGGTGCGGTATCCCCCACATCATCAGATGCAGGAATTGAGGAGGTAATATCCCCTCCATTTGCATTGGTAATTCCTTCATTGCCGGAAACCGTTTGATTTTCCTCTTCGCTTTCCCCGGCTGTGGTTTCGTTTCCGGAAACCGAACCTGAGGCAGAGGCGGACATAATAATTTCCATATCCAGCTCCTCCAGCTCTTTAATTTCCTCCTCACTCAGCTCCTCAGTCATAAAAATATTCAAATAAGGAAGAACCTCCGTAAGAATACTTCTCACCAGTCTGGTGGCATGCTTGGCATCATCCTGCTTTGCCACATTGGGCCTGTCTACTACTACATAAATAGCAATTTCCGGGTTGTCTGCAGGAGCATAGCCCATGAAGGAAACAACATAGCTTTCTTTGTCTCTGGTTCCCATTTCCGCCGTTCCAGTCTTTCCTCCGATGGCATAGCCGGCCGGTCTGGCTGTTTTACCGGTACCGTTATCCACTACTCCCTTACAGTATTGACGGATTAATTCAGATGTAGTCTCGGAAACCGTCTGTTTAATAATTCTTGGCTCAATATTTCTTACCAATGCTCCGTCTGTTGTAGTAATCTTACTTACCACATGAGGTTCATAATAATATCCGCCGTTAATCAGGGAACAAAAGCCACTGATCATCTGAATCATGGTTACATTATACCCCTGTCCGAAGGTGGAGGTGGCAAGCTCGGTAGGCCCCATGTTGCTTTCATTAAATACCAGGGCCTGTGTTCTGGATTCTCCCGCCAGGTCGATATTGGTTCTTAATCCGAAATTAAACCTGTCCTGATATTCCAAAAAAGTGGATTTTCCAATCTGCTCTCCCATCAGCATCAGGGCAACGTTGCAGGACTGCTCTAATGACTGCTGAACATTCAGCGTTCCGTCTCCTCCAATTCCATAATTATGGCATTTAATCACATAATTTCCCACTTGAAGGGCTCCATTACAGGTATAGTATTCGTTTCCGCTCATTTTACCTGATTCCAAGCCTGCCGCAATGGTAAAGGCTTTGGCAGTGGAACCGGGTTCATAGGTATGGGAAATACAGAAATTTTTCCATAAGCTGTTTAAATTTGCATACAGCACATCACTGTCCGCCAGAACTTCTTCTGCATTTTCCTCTGTAATAACCGTTTTCTCCTCTGTCACCTTTCCTTCTGCCGTTAACAGCTGAGTCCCCAAAAGAGGGGTTATATCATTGGGATTATTCAAGTCAAAATTAGGGTATCCGGCCATTCCCAAAATGGCCCCGGAATTTACATCCATAATAATGCAGCCCACATTCTCTGCACCATTACCGGTTCTGTAGTTATTCTGATAGGTTTCATTATATTTTTGCAGATGCTTCTCAATAATGCTCTGAATATTGGCATCCAGTGTAGTCACCAGATTATATCCGTCGCTGGCCGGAATGGTAGTTCTTTCCAGAGTGGAATCTTCATTTAAATAACCGTATTCCCGTCCGTTGCTGCCATTTAAAATATCATCGTAGTAGGCTTCCAGTCCGTAATTTCCTTTAAAGCCTACTCCCTCATCATCCTTAATGGTAAAACCGATAACATCACTGGCCAGAGAGCCATTAGGATAAACCCTTTTATATTCTTCCTCAAACCAGATTCCCTGCACATTGGGATTTTCCTTCGTATTGTTTTGAATTTCCAAAAAAGGACTGATTTCGTCATAGGACAGCTTTCTCGCCGCCACATAATAACGCCGGGAAGGATTCTGGGTGATATAGGTTTGGATTTCGGACCTGTTCAGCTGGGGAAAGCAGGCAATCAAAGCATCTACTGTCGCTTCCAGATACTCGTCCTTCCCCAAAACCGCCTTGCAGTCAATGACCAGATTATAAACCTTCTCACTAATGGCCAGCTTCGTTCCCTTGCTGTCCAGAATATCCCCTCTCTTATAGGGAAGAGTGGTACTCTGATACTGCTGCTGACTGAGCACCTTTTTGGTATACTCATCCCCTTTCTCCCGATTAATATAGATTAATCTGCCGGCTAACCCCAAGAAAGCCAACAGCACTAATCCAAACAGCACTACCAGCTTCTTTTGCATACTCAGGGAAAACTTGGCACGGTTTTCCTTGTTTCCTTTGTTTTGTCTTATACCTCTGTTGTTCAATTTAACACCTGCTTCTTATTCTATCTCAGCCAACTGTCTTACATAATCGCTGCCCTCTCCGGTAACATTAATAATCTGTCCCTCTTTGGCATAACGCATGCCCAGTTCGCCAATGGCCACCCGGCGAATCTCTTCCAAATCCACGGAGCTGATGGCCCTGTTATACTCTTCCTCATTGGAAAGCTTTAAATTGTTCAGTTCACTTTCCAACGAAGCAATATGCTTTACCGTCAATGTGTATTCAGACTGCAGCTTAAGATAGCCCAGCAAAACAAACGCAGCACTGGCCAGTGCAGTTACCAAAAACAGTAAATATCCCAGATTCATATACAGGGCCTTGTCCCTGTTCTTGCGGGTACTGTGGCTCAGCTTCTTTGGTGCAACTGTCTCCAGCTCCTCTATGGGATTTAGCCTGCGTATTGTATTCCCCTCTATGTAATTATAGCCGTAAGTTCTGTTACTCATTGATGGTTACCTCTCCATTCTAGCAGTCTTCCTTCCATCTGAAAACCGCTATTTTTCTAATTTTTCAAAAATTCTCAGTTTTGCACTTTTAGAACGGGAATTTTCTTGTACTTCCTCCTCTGAGGGAAGTATAGGCTTTTTGCTGATTACCTTTCCCCTAGCCTTCAGTCCGCATACACAAACCGGAAAATGGGGCGGACAGATGCAGGGATTCTCATTTCTCCTGAACATGGTTTTAACAATTCTGTCCTCCAGAGAATGGAAGGTAATGATACACAGCCTTCCCCCCGGATTTAGCAGCTCGATCATATCCTCAAGACTGTCCTTTAATACCTCCAGCTCCCGATTACACTCGATTCGGATAGCCTGAAAGGTTCTTTTGGAAGGATGTCCTCCCACGGCACGCATTTTAGCCGGTATGGCTGCCTTTATAATGTCATTCAGCTGCCCGGTTGTCTCTATGGGACCCTCAGCTCTTGCCTGAACAATATGCTTGGCAATATTCTTGGCAAACTGGTCTTCCCCGTAGTCTCTGATAATTCTATACAGCTCCATCTCCGGATATTGATTAACGATTTCCTTTGCCGTAAGAGTCTGTCTCTGATCCATACGCATATCCAAAGGACTGTCACTTTGATAAGAAAATCCTCGCTCAGCATTATCCAGCTGATAGGAGGAAACTCCCAAATCCAACAGAATCCCGTCAACTGCTTCAATCCCCAAATCCTGTAAAACCGCCTTTATCCGGCAATAATTGCTTCTGACGATAGTAATTTTGTCTCCAAACGTTGCCAATCTCTCACCGGCTGCCCGAATTGCCGCCTCATCCTGGTCGATTCCGATAAGTCTTCCGTGGGTAAGCCGTTTTGCTACTTCTACGGCATGTCCCCCACCTCCCAAAGTTCCATCAACGTATATTCCATCCGGCCTGATCTTCAGACCTTCAATTGTCTCCTTCAGTAAAACAGAAGTATGCTTAAATTCCATATTCACCCTCGAACCCATCCTGTTTTTACCTGCAGCTTTCGCTGTCTTATCTTGAGTGATTATTTCACCTGTAAGGGATTAAATACCCAGTCCCAGATCTGCCATATGCTCTGCAATTTCTTCCATATCCTCATATCCCGATGATTCTTCCCATTTTGCCCTGCTCCAGATTTCCACGCGGCTGGCCACACCCACCAGAACCACTTCCTTATCCAATCCGGCAAATTCCCGCAAAACAGCCGGAAGAAGAATTCTTCCCTGCTTGTCCACTTCCACATTGGCCGCACCGGCCAGAAAGAAACGAACAAACTGTCTGGCATCCTTGTTGGTAAGCGGTAAAGCCTTAAGCTTTTCTTCAAAGCTTTGCCATTCGGTGTTGTCGTACACAAAAAGACAGCCATCCAATCCTTTTGTTACAACGAATTCGTCTCCTAACGCTTCTCGAAACTTTGAAGGAATAATCAGCCTGCCCTTGGTATCAACTGTATGATTGTATTCGCCCATAAACATCTATCAATCACCCACTTACTACCACTTGGCTCCACTTTTCACCACTTTTACTCCATTTTAATGCAAAAACCAGGTTAAGGCAAGCAAAAAAAGCAAAAAAATAAGCACTTTGTAACAATTTACAAAGTGCTGAAAATTACCATCTATATGTTGTGCCTTCTCTTTTTGAACACTACCAAATCTGGTTACACATTAAAACGGAAGAGGATAACATCTCCATCTTTAACAATATATTCCTTACCTTCCATTCCCACAAGCCCCTTTTCCCTGGCGGCTGCTAAAGAACCATGTTCCAGAAGATCCTTATAGTTTACTACCTCCGCTTTGATAAAGCCTCTCTCAAAATCACTGTGGATTTTTCCCGCAGCCTGCGGTGCCTTCGTTCCCACTTTAATGGTCCAGGCTCTGGTCTCATCTTCGCCGGCAGTCAAATAACTGATCAGCCCCAATAGATGATAGCTTGCCTTAATCAGCTTATCCAGTCCCGACTCCTTTAACCCCAGGTCTTCCAGAAACATGGCCTTTTCCTCTTCGTCCAGCTCTGAAATTTCCTGCTCAATCTGGGCACAGATTACAAAGACTTCACTTCCTGTTTCTTTGGCATAGGCACGAACGGCCTCCACTCCCTTGTTTCCTGCCCCATCCTCTGCAAGCTCATCCTCGGCTACATTTGCTGCGAAAATAACCGGCTTTGCCGTCAAAAGATTTAAGCCGGAAAAGATTGTCTCTTCCTCTTCATCCGCACATTCATATGCAGAAGCCAGCTTCCCCTCTTCCAGAAGGACCTTCACTTTTTTCAAAAGCTCCAGCTCCTTTCCCATGGACTTGTCCATGCGGGCAGCCTTCTCTACTTTGGAAATTCTTCTCTCCAAAATCTCCAGATCGGAGAAAATCAGCTCCAAATTTATAGTTTCAATATCCCTTAATGGGTCTATGCTCCCATCCACATGTATAATATTCGTATCCTCAAAGCATCTTACTACATGGACAATAGCATCCACCTCACGGATATTACTCAGGAACTGATTACCCAGCCCCTCACCCTTAGAGGCTCCCTTTACCAGTCCCGCAATATCCACAAATTCAATTACCGCAGGAGTCACCTTTTTGGAATGGTACATATCTCCCAACAGCTTCAGTCGGTGATCCGGTACGGTTACCACACCCACATTGGGGTCAATGGTACAAAAGGGGTAATTGGCAGATTCTGCCCCTGCCTTGGTCAACGAGTTAAACAATGTACTTTTTCCCACATTGGGTAAACCTACTATGCCTAGTTTCATTTATCTATATCTCCTTTGATTTTCCTTGATTTTATATGATTTTGAGTGATTACTCTTTTAGCAAGTGTACCATTTAGTGCACCATCTTATATTAGATTAAGAGCCTCTGCCACTAATTCAATTTCTTCCTTAAAGCTTTTTAAATCCTTACCCATATATAAGGCTCCTTTCAAAAAAAGAAGCCCTAATATAGCAATTTATATTATAGCATATAAGGGCTTCTTTGTGTGAAAAATTTTAAATTTCTACATTTCCCAAAATGTACTTCACAAATTCTTTCTTTTTGATTAGCCGTTTATTGCCAACAAATAAGACGAAAGGACATCTCTGGTTTTTAACAAGCTCATATAGCTTGTTTTCTCCGATATTGCTCATCTGATTAGTTTCGGGTATCGTCCAAGCGATTCTATCGCAATTTTCCATTCCTCTTTTAAAATATATGGAACAGAAATGATATGTTATCACATTCTTTTATTTTACAAGGAGTTTACTAGCATCATCATAAGCAGCTTCTTTATTATCAATATATGTATCAGGTGTATCTAACGAATCAAAATTAAAACCTGCCCCTGATTCTAAGCATATATATGCCAAATTGCATTCAAAAGTCGGATACACACTATACATTTTGTCTACCAATTCAACTTCACCGCCCTCAGCCATATTTGTTAGACAAAAATCACCATCTATTTCA
>JBJELS010000267.1:0-6909 GCA_051879275.1 Lachnospiraceae bacterium | reverse complement strand
GCGACAGCTCATTTATACTACCACAGCCTTTTTCCATTGTCAACTGCTTTTTTTTCTTTTTTTATTTTTGTTGACCTGTTATTAGCGGTGGACTTTTATCTTATCACTCTGTCTATTTTTTGTCAACACTTTCAATACTCTTCCTGATCCTCGCTCATACTTCTTTCAATATGCATTGCCAGATAGCCTATTTCTGTTTCGTCTATCTCACAATTCAGACTTTTTCCTATCTGTCTGCAAATATGCTTTGACATCTCAAAGGCTTTGGGAAATTTCTGCTCCATATAATCGTTCATATTCAGTTTAATCTTTTCACCACTCAGTGCTCTTGCCAGCATATAACGAATGTGATTCATTAATCGATTGTAGGATAATGAAGTAATTTTAATCGGTGATCCTGTTTCTTTTTCAATCATGGATATACACTCTCTGACACATCCTGCTGCCTGCATGGAAGCAGAAACTTCTGTATCTTCTATAGCTGAATGTATATGTAAGGTAACATAACCGATTTCATCATCCGTTACTTCTATCTGATACTGCTCATGGATAATTGGACGAATTTTCTCGGCAATCTTATATTCTGTATGAAAAAGAACCCGAATATCATCTGTTAAAGGATTACTGATACTTTCTCCCGAAGAAATTCTTTTTACTGCAAACTCAATATGTTCTGCCATGGGAAAAAGGATATTTCTGTCAACCTTTCCAAAAGCTTTTACCGCTTCATCCAAGAGCATTCCTGATATTTCCATGAACAGAGGGGAGATGGACTTTGCCATCTCCCTCATATCCCGTCCCTGTTTTTCTTCCTGCAGAGAATAAACAACCATATCAGGATCTGCTTCAAAGCGTTCTGCTACCTTTTTTCCAAAGCCCAGACCTTTTCCCATAATCAGGTATTCTTTATTACTATCTCCTTCAATGGCAATTACCGTATTGTGATTTAATACTTTACTGATTCTATACATAATCCCCTCATTTTAGTTTTCAAAAATCAGTGTCTGTTTTTATTCATAAAAATCTATGGCAAATAAAGGTTCCCCTGCCTGAATATCCCCTTCTTTTAAAAGACGAACTTTCTGGTTTTCTTCAAGCTCTGTGCATACTATGGGAGAAACAAGAGACGGGGCATTCTTTTTTAAATATTCCATATCTAATTGAAGTAAGGCTGTTCCTTTCTTTACCTTCTGTCCATTTTCCACTAAAACCTTAAATCCTTCTCCATTCAATTTTACCGTATCGATTCCGATATGAATCAATAGACTGATTCCTGAATCCGTGAGAAAACCAATTGCGTGCTTTGTATCAAAAATAAAGCCGATTTCTCCGTCCTCAGGTGCAACAATCTCTGCCTTTACCGGTTCTACTACTGCTCCATCTCCTAAGAGTTTTCCTGCAAAAGCATCATCCGGTGCGGTTTCAATACTGCCTGCCTTGCCGGTAATGGGACTGGAAAGAAAAATTGTTTTTATTATTTTTTCTTTGCTATCTTCTCCATTTTTTACATCATTACTCAGAACTTCTTCTTTATTTTTTCCACTTTCTTCCTTATTATACAATTCGTCCGGTGCAATTTCCAGATAATCTTCCAAGTTGGATTTAATTACCGTAACCTTTGGACCGTAGATGATCTGAACTCCGTTCCCCTTATGCACAACTCCCGAGGCTCCTGTGTATTTTAATTTTCCGTCATCGACCAGCTTCGCATCCATTACGGTGCAGCGCAGTCTTGTGGCACAGCAGTCTACATCGGAAATATTTTTCTTTCCCCCCAATCCTTCACAGATGAAACGGGAAATTTCATCTTCTCCACCTGGATTCTCTTTTCCATTTTTGGCTTCTACATCATTCCTGGTGTAGAGCTTAACCTCTTCATTATCGTCTCGCCCAGGTGTTTTTAAATCCATCTTTTGAATCAGGAAGCTGAACAGGAAATAGTATACAACGAAGTATCCTATACCCACAATCACAATCCATATCCAGTTGGTTTTTTCATTCCCCTGCAGAATACCGAACAGAAACATGTCAATAAGTCCGCCGGAAAAGGTCATTCCCACACCTACTTCAAATACATGCATCAGCATATAGGCCAAACCGGCAAATATACAATGAATAACATAAAGAACAGGCGCTACAAAGAGAAAAGTAAATTCAAGAGGTTCTGTAATACCCGTTAACATGGAAGTCAGAGCTGCGGACAGTAAAAGTCCTCCTACTGCTTTTTTCTTGTCCTCCTTTGCCGTTTTATACATGGCAAGGGCAGCACCCGGAAGACCAAAGATCATTAACGGAAATTTTCCGGACATAAATCGTGTTGCCGATACCGAAAATTTTTCTACTGTAGGATCTGCCAGCTGAGCAAAGAAAATATTTTGGGCACCCTCAATCAGTACACCTCCTACCTCCATGGTACCTCCAACAGCCGTCTGCCAGAAAGGAAGGTAAAATACATGATGTAAACCGAAGGGAATCAATAATCTTTCCATTAAACCATAGACCCAGGTTCCCGCATATCCGGAATTAAGAACCACTTCACCTACAGCATAAATTCCGCTCTGTACCGGAGGCCACAGGTAGTACATTAAAATTCCTACTGCTGTATAAACCAGCGCACTGATAATCGGTACAAATCTTGTTCCTCCAAAGAATGAAAGCACCTGAGGAAGCTGAATTTTATAAAAACGATTATGCAAAGCTGCTACACCCAGACCGACCAGGATACCACCGAATACCCCCATTTGCAGAGAAGTAATTCCCACAACCGATGTGGTGGCACCCTGTAAAAGTGTATCCGTTCCTCCATTAATTGTAATCATGGCGGAGATGGATGCATGCATGATGAAAAAAGCAATGGCTGCTGCCAGAGCGGCAACCTCTTTTTCTTTCTTTGCCATTCCAATGGCCACACCCATGGCAAATAAAATGGGAAGATTGGCAAATACAATATCTCCAGCTTCCTTCATAACTTCAAAAACAGCAAAGAATACAGAACCGGGACCCATAAAATCCCATAATCCATAGGTCCTTAGCATGGTTTCATTTGTAAAGGAACCTCCCACTCCCAATAAAAGTCCGGCAACCGGCAGAATAGCGATTGGGAGCATAAAGGATCTTCCCACCCGCTGAAGTATACCAAAAATTTTGTCTTTCATGTCTACCTCTTTTTCCGCTGCTTTGGCAGCATTTGATTAATAATAAAACTTGTTCCCTTGTAGAAATTGGAATGTTTATACTTTGTGCAGATTCCTTCTTCTTCATTCACTCTAAAGGACAGTTTCCCGGGAAAAATACTGCCAGTTATTAAAAAAAAATAAAAAAGGCATCAACTAACATAAACATCCAAAATATTTATGTATAGTTAATGCCTTGATCATTTCAAGTAACACACTATTACATCCTATTAAATTTTATTGGTAGAAAACGGAGAAAGAGGGATTTGAACCCTCGCGCCGCGTGAACGACCTACACCCTTAGCAGGGGCGCCTCTTCAGCCACTTGAGTATTTCTCCATGCCTAAATAACCTCTACCAATATAGAATTATGCTCACCTGTGTGAGGCAAAAGTTATTATACCCAAAGCAACTTTATTTGTCAATAATGTTTTTCGTTACATTTTCAATTTTCTCTTCTATTCTTCGTTTTACTTCGGCAGCAATTTCCACCGTTTTCATTCCCTTATATTCTTCATAAAAAATAGGCTCCAAATAGAAAAGCTTTACGGTAACCGGGCGGGTATGTTTTTCATCGAAAGGAACAAAGGAATCGATGATGGCACAGGGTACGATGGGACATTTTGCTTTTTGAGCACTTTTAAAGCTTCCTCCTTTAAATTCCAGAAGCTTATTTCCCATTTTACTTCGTGTTCCTTCAGGAAAAATCAGAAAATTCCGTCCTTTCTTCACTTCCTCTGCCATAGTATTAATTACTTCCATAGACTGGCGGATATCCTGTCTGTCTATGGAAAGTCCTCCCAGAGCTTTCATTACCTGTTTAAGTAAAATAACATTACTGGCCTCCTTTTTAATGACAAAGGCAAAGGGAACAGGACAGGATTCGATAAAGGCAAGTACATCATACAAACCCTGATGATTGGGAAAAAGAATAAAGCCATTTTCTTTTGGAAGATTTTCCATTCCATGAGCTTCAATGGTAACCCTGCCCGCCTTATTGGCTGCAACGGTAATTTTTTTTATCCAGGCAAAATTTCGGTCATAGTTTTTATTCTTTGTTATACTGTAAAACCATAGTACAATAAAATAATAGATGGATTTAAGGCCTAATCTTCCTACCATCATTGCGATTCTTTTCATTTTTTTCCTCCATGAAAAACAAGCTGATCCTCTTGTTTAAATTCCTTTACAGCAGTCTCATACAAGTCATTTCCCCTACTGTCCAAAACTACAATTACAGGAAATTCTCTTACCTCAAGCTTTCTTATGGCTTCCGTTCCCAAATCCTCATAGGCAATTACCTGTGAAGAAATAATTGCCTTGGAGAGCAGCGCCCCCGCTCCCCCTACTGCCGCAAAATAGACTCCTTTATGCTTAACTAATGCTTCCTTTACCTCCTGAGAGCGTTTTCCTTTTCCAATCATTCCTTTCAGTCCCAATTCCAGAAGTCTTGGAGTATATTTATCCATACGACTGGAGGTAGTCGGTCCTGCAGAGCCAATCGGCCTTCCTTCCCTGGCCGGACTTGGCCCCATATAATAAATTAAATTCTGCTTCAGCTCGAAGGGAAGCTTTTCTCCTTTGTCCAGGGTTTCCTGCATACGCTTATGAGCTGCATCTCTGGCAGTATAGAGAGTACCGCTTAAATATACATAATCTCCCGCTTTCAGTTCTTTGATATCTTCATCTGTAATAGGCAACTGTATGTATTTAGTCATTATTTTTCCCTTTTTTATTAAACGAATATACTCTGTATAAATTTACAGTACACGCACTGCATGGCGATTTACATGACAACAGATATTGACTGCCACGGGTAAACCGGCAATATGAGTAGCGTAGGTATTGATATTGACTGCCAGTGCAGTGGTAGTTCCTCCCAGCCCTCCTGGGCCGATTCCGCTTTTGTTGATTTTTTCCAAAAGCTCTTCTTCCATTTCTTTAATATGTTCAATAGGAGAGCGTTGATCTATGGGTCGGGTAAGAGCTTCCTTTGCCATAAGAGCACATTTTTCAAAGGTTCCACCGATTCCCACACCCACTACCATAGGTGGGCAGGCATTAGGTCCTGCTTCCTTTACTGCCGTTAAAATGGCCTCCTTCACTCCTTCTATTCCTTCTGCCGGTTTCAGCATAAACACCCTGCTCATATTTTCACTGCCAAAGCCCTTGGGAGCCAGGGTAATCCTTACCCGTTCACCGGGAGTGATTCTATAATGGATAACTGCAGGAGTATTATCCTTTGTATTTTCACGAATCAGAGGATCCGATACTACGGACTTTCTCAAAAATCCTTTGAGGTATCCCTGCCTTATCCCTTCCTGTATAGCTTCCTCCAAATCTGTACCCACAAAATGTACCTGCTGCCCAATTTCCACAAATACAACAGCCATTCCCGTATCCTGGCAGATGGGAATCTGTTCCTCATGGGCAATTTTCAGATTTTCCTGTAATTGATTTAATACCTGCTTTCCTAAAGAAGAAGCCTCTTTTTCACAGGCCCTCTGCAATGCCTCATTCATATCCTTACTCAGATAATGATTGGCCTCAATACACATATCCTGAATCGCTTCGGTTACTTTTTTTGTCTCAATTTCTCTCATTTTTCCTCACATACTGTTCTAATAGCCATTTTAATAAAACATCAGATTTACATCCACTCCGCCTTTAATCCCCTCTACCTCTTCCCAGGAAGCATACTGCCACATCTTGATTTTATAAGGAAAATGAAAAGGATAGCGATAATAGGCAAACCATTTATCATATGCCTCCAGCTGTTCAATATCCATCATCAGCATAAAGCTCTTTAAATTTCCGTAGATCATCACGTCATAGCCTGCATCCTTAATCCGATTACAAAAGGCTATTACATTTTTTGTCCGCTGCTCAGCTGTTAAATCCTTGGTTCTGGTCTTTTCTGTATTGGCTGATTCCTCCACATCAATGACTACCGGCATATTAATTTTATGGCCCTGTAAATTTTCCAGGACAAAATCTGCTTCCTCAATGGCTTCATTTTCCGTTAAGGCTTCTGTAAAAAAATAGACTCCGGTATCCAGACCTGCTGCCAGACTGCCTTCAATATTTTCTTCATAACGGGAATCCAAAACATTTTTTCCGCTTTCATAGCCTCGAAATCCCAGACGGATAATAGCATATTCTATTCCACTGTTCTTTACCCTTTCCCAATCAATTTCCCCCTGAAAGGTGGATACATCAATTCCTCTGCGGGCATAGCTTCCATCCTCCATCTTATAGGAAGCAATTCCTTCCCATTTTCCGGTTTCTTCATTTTTTTCCGGGTAGGTAAAGTTTTCCAAAATAAAATTATTCTTTTCCAGAGAATCTAAAATAGGAAAAAACCGATAGCCACCGCTTTCGGAAACTACCACATCATCTGGAAAAAAGTATTGCAGCAAAGAAAGAGTACCATCACCATTTTCCATCATGGTCTGTATAATATCCAGCATTTCCTGCCTTGCCTGATATACCTCCTTTTCCACCTGGCTTTTTGTATACAAATTCTCTTCTTCGTCTTCAACTTCTTCTTTAGCCTGAATTTCTTCTAATTCCCGCATAACTGCAAGGCTGTTAAGTTTTTCTTTTTTATAGGAATAAAACAAGAAAATCAATCCTGATGTTAAGAAAATAACCAACATAATCAACAGACAAATCATCAGTAAAGAGCGGTCTTTTCTCCTTCTTTGGCGGAGTTTTTTCCGCCTTTTTCCGGTAT
>JBJELS010000266.1:0-1524 GCA_051879275.1 Lachnospiraceae bacterium | reverse complement strand
CTGGGAAGAGGTGAAGGAGGAAGACCGGGATAAGATGATTCTCCATATAGACCCGGGAACAGCCTTCGGAACGGGGATGCATGAGACAACCCAGCTGTGTATACGGCAGCTTAAAAAATACGTTACGCCCGAGACCAGGCTTTTGGATGTGGGGACGGGAAGCGGAATTTTGGCCATACTGTCTCTGATGTTTGGGGCGAAGGCGGCCGTAGGAACGGATTTGGATCCCTGTGCCGCTGAGGCAGTACAGGAAAATAAGGAGGCCAATGGAATTGCGGATGAGGCCTTTACCATGATAATCGGTAATATCATCACGGATAAAGAGATACAGGATAAGGTAGGGTATGAGCGCTATGACATTGTGACAGCCAATATCCTGGCGGATGTGCTTCTTCCCCTTACTTCGGTAATCATCAGCCAATTAAAGTCCGGGGGTATCTATATCACCTCCGGTATTATTGACGATAAAGAGGGAGTCGTAATGGAAGCGGTGAAAAAGGCCGGTATGGAGGTTTTGGAAGTGACTTATCAGGGGGAATGGGTGAGTATAACCGCCAAAAAGCCTTAAAGGAGACAGAGTATGCACCAGTTTTTTGTGGAGCCGTCACAGATTCAGGACAGGCAGATTATCATTACCGGCAAGGATGTAAAGCATATCCGTAATGTGCTGCGGATGCAGCCCGGTGAGGAGCTTTCCGTCAGCAACGGCATAGATGGAAAGGAGTATCGCTGTGGGATTGTGAGCCTGGGGGAAGAACAGATTATCTGTGAGCTTCGTTTTATTAAAGAAGAGGGAGTGGAGCTGCCATCCCGAATTTATCTGTTTCAGGGGCTTCCCAAAGCGGACAAAATGGAATGGATCATCCAAAAGGCAGTGGAATTGGGAGTGTATGAAATTATTCCAATGGCCACAAAACGGGCAGTAGTCAAGCTGGAGGGAAAAAAGGCTTTTCAAAAAATGATAAGGTGGCAGGGAATCAGTGAGGCAGCAGCAAAGCAGAGCAAACGGGCGATTATCCCTGTCATCAAAGAGCCTATGACGTTTAAGGAGGCAGTGGAGTATTGCCGGGATATGGAGGTTAAGCTGATTCCCTATGAGCTGGCAGAAGGCATGGAGACCACAAGAGGTATATTCTCTTCCTTGAAAGCAGGACAACAGATTGCTTTGTTTATCGGCCCGGAGGGAGGCTTTGAAGGAAAAGAAATAGAGCTGGCTGGGCAGGCCGGGATTGTTCCGATTACTTTGGGAAAACGGATTTTACGGACAGAAACGGCGGGACTTACTGTTTTATCCTGGATAATGTACCAACTGGAAGGAAAAAACATAGAATAAAGAGAGAAAAAGGAATTTTTCAGGAGAATGAAAAACAGGATGTGAGGAAATATGGAAGTTTATCTGGATAATTCAGCAACCACAAGATGCTTTGACTCTGTAACGGAACTGATGATAAAAATAATGAGGGAGGATTACGGTAATCCCTCCAGTATGCACAGGAAAGGAATGGAAGCGGAGCAATATCTTAA
>JBJELS010000265.1:0-6925 GCA_051879275.1 Lachnospiraceae bacterium | reverse complement strand
CATGGACCCCATAAAATATGTAGGCCGTTCCCAAGAACAGACGGAAAGCTTTCTGAAAGAGGTTATCCGTCCTTTGCTTAGAGAAAATGAAGAGCTGCTTGGAATGAAGGCAGAGATCAATGTGTAAAAGCAGGGAAAGCTTCGCTAATTATACGAAAGATATTAATAGGAATAAATTCAACAGAGAGAATCAATCAGGAGGTTGCATATGGTAAATGCAATTGTAGGTGCCAACTGGGGCGACGAAGGAAAAGGAAAAATTACGGATATGCTGGCTAAGGAAGCGGATATTATCGTTCGCTTTCAGGGAGGAGCCAATGCAGGCCATACCATTGTAAATAAGTACGGTAAATTTGCACTGCATATTGTCCCATCCGGTATTTTTTATGATCATACCACCAGCATTATCGGTAACGGCGTGGCCTTAAATGTTCCCAAGCTGTTTGAGGAACTGGAAAGCCTGAAAAGCCAGGGGGTTCCATCACCTAAAATTCTGGTTTCCGACAGAGCCCAGATGGTGATGAGCTACCACATTTTATTTGATCAATATGAAGAAGAGAGATTGGGGAAGGATTCCTTTGGCTCTACTAAATCCGGGATTGCCCCCTTTTATTCTGATAAATTTGCCAAAATCGGTTTTCAGGTAAGTGAGCTTTTCGATGAAGCTTCCCTGATGGAAAAGATTAAAAGAGTTTGCGATACCAAGAATGTTATTCTGGAGCATCTTTACCATAAGCCGAAGCTGGAGCCTGAGCAGATATACCGGGAGCTGATGAGCTATAAGGAAATGGTTTCTCCTTATGTATGCGATGTTTCTTTATTCCTGTGGAAGGCTATTCAGGAAGGAAAGAACATTCTTCTGGAGGGACAGCTGGGGTCACTTAAGGACCCGGATCACGGAATCTATCCTATGGTTACCTCCTCTTCAACACTGGCTGCTTACGGAGCCATTGGTGCAGGTATTCCACCTTATGAGATTAAGAGAATTATTACCGTATGCAAGGCTTATTCCAGTGCGGTGGGAGCAGGAGCCTTCGTTTCGGAAATCTTCGGCGAGGAAGCCGATGAACTAAGAAGACGAGGCGGTGATGGCGGAGAATACGGTGCAACTACCGGCCGCCCCAGAAGAATGGGCTGGTTTGATGTGGTGGCCTCCAAGTATGGCTGCCGTATTCAGGGAACCACAGATGTGGCCTTTACGGTACTTGATGTACTGGGCTATTTGGATGAGATTCCGGTCTGTGTAGGCTATGAAATCGATGGAAAGGTAACTACCGAATTCCCGACCACGGGTCTGTTAAATAAAGCCAAGCCGGTACTGGAGACACTTCCCGGCTGGAAATGCGACATACGGGGAATTAGGGAATATGAAGCATTACCGGAAAATTGTCGGAAGTATATTGAATTTGTAGAGGAAAGAATTGGCTTCCCTATCACCATGATTTCCAATGGACCGGGTAGAGAGGATATTATCTTTCGAAAAAAATAAGGTGAAGGGTGCTGTAATACACAGTGCCCTTTCCTTTTTTAACCGGATATGTTAAGATAAGAATGCTTCTGTTGTTAAAGTATTGGAGATTTATATGAATTTAAAGCAATTATCATGGTTCGTGGAATTAGTGAAAAGCGGAAATTTTACGAAAACGGCCAAAAAGCTGTATATTGACCAGTCCACCTTGAGTAAGGGGATTAAAGCGATGGAAGCTGATATAGGTATTCCTTTGATTGACCGGACAGCTAACTGCTTTCGGCTTACGCCTCAGGGAGAGATTCTGTATCGCTTGGGAGGAGAGACCCTAAAGAGTATTGAGGAACAGTTGGAGTATTTACGGGATTGTGTTAATGCCGAACGAGGAGGAAAGGTAAGGGTAGGGATTCCGCCGGTTATCGATACAGCCTATTTTGCTGATATTATCTCAAAGTTTGAACTGGAATATCCGGATATTGAGCTGGAGGTAGTGGAAATCGGGGCAAATATTGTCAGGGATAAGGTAGATTCGGGGGAGGTAGATGTGGGAGTGGTTATTCTTCCCCTTGCTTCTGATGCCTTCGATGTCCTGCCGGTATTCAAAAGTGATAATGTGCTTGTGGTGAATAAAAATCATCCATTGGCAAGAAAAGAGTTTGTGACTTTCAGTGAATTGAAGCAGGAGCCCATGCTGTCATTGGACAGCTCTTATATGCTTTATAATCGTACTATTTCTCTGTGTTATGCGGCTGGCTTTGAGCCTACCTTTAAGCTGTTGAGTCCTCAATGGGATATGCTTGCCAGGCTGTGTGAGCTTAACTATGGAGTAGGGATTTTGCCAAGGCCGATCATGTCCTATTTTCATTCGGATAATATTAAATGTCTGCCGTTAAAGGAGCCGGAATTTCCATGGAATATAGCAATCATTGTCCGAAAGGATAAATATCTTACCAATCCTATTCGCAAATTTCAGGAATTTGTTAAACAATGCGGAAATGTAGAAGAGTGAAGAGTCTTTTTATCAAGGATCAGCAAATATGCTGGTCTTTTTTTATGGAAATATTTACAATAATCGTCTGATTCCCAGGTATGATATAAGGTAATTGCTTAAATGAATATTTTCCATAGTCAACTATTGTGAATAATGTTCATGCAACATATTAAAAAAAAGCATTTTATCTACACAAATACATGACATACAATAAAAGTGTCAAAACAGTGCACTGTTCTTGCCTATAAACTATAAAAATTTATATCAAGAAGTGAATAAGTTTTTAGCAGAGAAGGAAAATCCTCTATCTGCAGGGAGGTATAGTTTTCTTCGGGGAAAAGGAGGAACAGAAAATGGGAGAATTAAAGATTAAAGTGGGAGATACCCATACATTCAGTAAACAGGTCAGCAATGAAGACGTTTTTGCTTTTGCAGAAATAAGCGGAGATAAAAATCCGCTTCATCTGGATGATGAATATGCCAGCAAGACCATGTTTAAGGAAAGAATTGCCCATGGAATGATTGGAGCGGGGGTAATTTCTGCTGCGATTGGGATGGGAATGCCGGGAGTGGGAACCACTTATCTCGGACAGAGTTTGAGTTTTAAAAAGCCGGTAAAGATTGGCGACACATTGACGGTGGAAATAGAGGTTACCAAGATTACGCCAAAGGAAAAATTTGATATTGCAACGTTGAGGACGATCTGCCGGAATCAGAACGGCGAGGTTGTTATCGATGGGGAAGCCACAGTAATTCCCCCCAGAGGATGAGAAGGAGGGGCGGAATGAATAAGATTATCAGTGCCAGAGAGGCAGTAAAATCAATTAAAGACGGTGATACCATTGGAATTAACGGCTTTGCCTTTGGCTATGGGTTTGCAGAGGAAGTATTTCAGGCCCTGGAAGAACGTTGGCTGGAGGAGGGGCATCCCAGAGATTTGACCCTTTTATTCGCTTCCGGCTGTGGAAACGGAGGAAAGCAGGAGGAAACCTTTGGCCTGGATCATCTGGCCCATGAGGGTATGGTAAAACGGGTAATTGCAGGACATGTGGGACTGGCTCCTAAACTCAGCGGAATGATTAATGAGAACAAAATTGCCGCCTATAATTTTCCTCAAGGGGTAATCGCCCATCTTTTTCGTGCCATAGCAGGAAACAAACCGGGAGTGCTTACTAGAGTAGGATTAAAAACCTTTGCTGATCCAAGACTGGAAGGAGGAAGAATGAATGAAGCCGCAAAGGAGACATTCGTTGAGGTGGTGCAGATTCAAGGGGAAGACTATCTGTTTTATCCTTCCATCCCGGTAAATGTAGGAATTATCAGAGGAACTACGGGAGATGAAAGCGGCAACATAACGGTAACAAAAGAAGGTGTATTACTGGAAACCTTACATATTGCAGAGGCAGCTAAAAATTCGGGCGGTATCGTAATCGGGCAGGTAAAGGAGATTGCCCAGGCCAAAACTTTGCATCCACAGGAAATTTATATTCCGGGAATTATGGTTGACTATCTTGTACAGGCAAAGGCTGAGCATCATAAGATGACCTGCCAGATGGAATATGATCCTGCTTACACCGGAGAAATTAAGATTCCGGTCAGCAGCCTTCCTCCGATGAAAATGGATGCCAGAAAGATTATTGCCAAGCGCTGTGCGAAAGAGCTTTCTTTGGATACTACGATTAATCTGGGAATTGGTGTTCCGGAGGGAGTTGCTTCCATAGCCCTGGAAGAAGGAATTGCAGATCGTCTGACCATGACCATTGAAGCCGGTGCCATTGGCGGGATTCCCGGAAGCGGACATCTTTTGGGAGGAGCAGCTAATGTAGAAGTTTTGATTGGTCAGCCTAATCTGTTCGACTATTATGACGGCGGTGGTCTGGATATTACCTACCTGGGGCTGGCTCAGGCAGATCAAAAGGGAAACATCAACGTAAGTAAGTTTAACGGCCGTATGGTGGGCTGTGGTGGCTTTGTAAATATTTCCCAAAATACAAAGAAGGTGGTATTCTGCGGAACCTTTACCGCCGGAAAATCTATGATTGAGGTGAAGGATAAAAAGTTAAATATTATTGAGGATGGAAAATTTTGCAAATTTGTATCAGAGGTAGAGCAGGTAACCTTTAGCGGTGATTATGCAAGGCAGACCGGACAGAAGGTTCTCTATATTACGGAGAGGGCAGTATTTGAACTTACTGAAGAAGGATTTGAACTGATTGAGATTGCCCCGGGGGTGGACCTTCAGAAACATATTCTGGATAAGATGGAATTTAAACCTGTTATTTCCCCAAATCTGCGCAAGATGGATGCAAAAATTTTTGAAGATGTGATTATGGGGTTGAAAGGAGAATAAAGTATGTTTGGTATATTTGGAATGTTATTAGGCCTTGCTATTTTAATCGTTCTGGCATATAAGGGTCAGTCCATGATGTGGGTTGGCCCGGTAGCGGCTCTGGTGGTAGCTGCATTTGGAGGTCTGCAGCTTTTACCGGCCTATACCAGCACCTATATGGGTGGTTTGGTCAGCTTCGTTCTGTCCTGGTTCCCCATGTTCATGTTGGGAGCCATGTTTGGAAAAATTATGGAGGTGACCGGCTCAGCACACTCCATTGCAAGAAAGTTATCCGGTCTGATCGGTTCAGAGAGAGCTATTTTGGCGGTAGTGATTAGCTGTGGACTGCTGGTTTATGGAGGTATTTCCCTTTTCGTGGTGGTATTTGCCATTTATCCCATTGCAGTTTCCCTCTTTAGAGAGGCTAATCTGCCTAGAAGGCTGATTCCCGGCTGTATTGCCTGTGGAGCATTTACCTTTTCCATGACGGCCTTTCCCGGAAATCCTCAGCTGAACAATATTATTCCCACCAGATATTTTGGAACCAATGCCATGTCCGGCCCTGTTTTGGGTATCATAGGTGGTTTGATTATGTTGGTAGGAGGAGTAATCTGGTTAAGCTATCGCGCCAAAAAGATGGTTGCGGCAGGTGAATACTTTGATGAACCTGCGGATTTAAAGGAATCTGCAAAGGAAGATGAACCTAATCCTTTCGCAGCTCTTCTGCCCTTGATTGTAGTGGTTCTTGTCCTGAATCTTCTGCCCTTATTTGTGGATTTTCCGGACGATATGAAATCGACCTATTCAATTATTATTGCTCTGCTTTGCGGCATTGCCCTTTCGGCTCTTTTGAATTTTGGGAAATTAAAAGAGGTTCTTAAGGCGATTAATGATGGTGCAGGGGGCTCCGTTTCAGCCATTATGAATACTTCAGCCGTAGTGGGATTTGGTGCAGTAGTAAAGGCGGTTCCCGGCTTTGCTGTATTGACGGAGATGGTATTGGGAATCCAGGCAAGTCCGCTGATTTCTCTGGCTCTTTCCGTAACCCTGCTGGCAGGTGCTACAGGCTCATCCTCCGGTGGTATGGGAATTGCCCTGGAGGCGTTGGGAGATCAGTATATGCAGCTGGCCTCCATGCTCAATATTGATCCCGGGGCATACCACAGGATTGCTTCTATTGCTTCCGGTGGTCTGGACTCCCTGCCTCACTGCGGAGCAGTGATAACCCTGCTTGCGGTTACCGGAATGAACCATAAAAAATCTTATGCGGATATTGGAATGGTTACGGTAGTTATCCCCTGTATTGCCACTATAGCAGTTGTTATCCTGGGTATGATGGGTATTGTATAATAAGTAAAAAAATTTAGATATTAGTGTAAAACAGAGGTTCCCTAAGAGAAATGGATAAAAGCCATTTCCTTAGGGAGCTTTTATCATTTTACACCAGCCGAATCCGGTATTTTTCCAGCCAATAGTTAATCTGAAGCAGATAGGCAATCATCTGTGGGCCGGCCATCAGCTGCCCATACCAGGGTTTACCGTAATCGGAAGGACTGTCCAGAAAGGCATGAACCTTTTTGGTATCCAGCAGAGTGCGAATGGGAGCATTGGGAGTGGCAATAACCTCTCGTAAGCGGCTGCCAAGCAGCTTTTCATAGGCAGGGTCATAGGTTTTGGGATAGGGACTTTTTCTCCGCCACAGAATTTCTTCCGGAAGATACTTTTCTCCGGCATGGCGCAGCAATCCCTTTACTACACCCTGGGGACATTTCATTTTCCAGGGAACATTGAAGACATATTCCACAATGCGATGGTCCGCAAAGGGAACCCGTGCTTCCATTCCGCTGTACATACTGGTTCTGTCCATTCTGTCCAGCAGGGTTACCATAAACCATCGCAGATTCAGCCAGGCAATTTCCCGGCGGCGTGCTTCAGTCAGGGACTCACCCGAAAGCCGGGGAGTTTCTGCAATGGTTTTTTCATATGCGGCAAGGGCATATTCCTCTAAAGGTAGGTAGGAAAGTAAATCTTCGGTCAAAAGAGCTTTCCGAAATCCCATATCAGAAGACCAGGGAAAGGCGGCAGTTTGAAATGCTTTTTCAGAATGAAACCAGGGATAGCCGCCGAAAATTTCATC
>JBJELS010000264.1:0-6988 GCA_051879275.1 Lachnospiraceae bacterium | reverse complement strand
GTTTATATATAACAGTTACTAAAACGCATGTCAAGAGCAGGCGGTTCTGCCGCCTGTTTTAACGATGGAATATTACCTATTCTGGAAGGCGTCCTTCGTACATAATACTTAGCTCTCCATAGACCTGTCCCCAGTTCCGGATTGTTGAAGTCCACTTTTTTGTTGCTTCAAAGGTTGCCAGATACAAGGCTTTCAGCAGTGCTATATCGCTCGGAAATACGCTCCTTTGGCGATTGAGCTTCCGATAGGTGGAATTCAGCGATTCAATGGCATTGGTCGTATAAATGACCTTTCTGACGGTTGCTGAAAACTTGAAAATCGGAGAGATAGCATCCCAGTTGTCTTTCCAGCGTTTCATGGAATTCGGATATTTAGGAGTCCATTTCTCAGTTACTCGCTCAAGGGCAGCCAGTGCCTTTTTCTCATCAGCCGCCTGATAAATCGTCTTTAAATCAGCTGCAAAGGCTTTTCTGTCTTTGTCTGGAACATATTTCAGAGTATTTCGCACTTGATGGACGATTCACAATACGACAACAACCTGTCATAGGTTATCAAGAGAACACAAAGAATTTCCCCTGTTCTTCTATAGATTTTCTTTCAGTATCATAAAGATAAAACATCTCATTTTCATATGCCCAGATTACTAATACTGATAATATGATTCTATCTTGGATAAGCTGTTCCAATGGATATGTTTCAAATTTCTCTACTATCTCATGTAATTGCATGGTTTCAACATTTTCAAGTATAAAAATATATTCTGGAGCACTTTCTAATGCTTTTTTTATTATATTGGGTATATCACACTCTTTTTTATCTTTAATATATACATCAAATCCATAATGCAAGTTCTGCAAGACTTTTATTTCTCTTCTTTCATCTCGCCGAAATTGTTCTAAACGTTCTTTAGCTATATCAGTTATTATAATACATGCATTCTCTATTTCCAATTTTCTATACAGCTTTATGATAATATCTGTATCACAGGGTAAAGAATAAAATTCTTTTGAAAAATTTATCTGACCTATACTCTTTTTTCTATATATTTTAAACCTCATTTCTATTATTTCCCTTTTACATATTATCCCTTCATATCACTGATCACATATCTTCACTTCTTCTCTTCTAAGTCCAGATTTCAATCCAGGTAAAAGTGACGATAATATTAAACCAATTGGGATGTGATAATCCGAAATTATCGGAACTTGCATTTTAAAAAATATCTCATTTCCCAAAGTGTCAAATTAACACTTTGGAATGAGTCTTTGACACTTTGGAAATCTTCCTTCTTAATAAGCGATCCTGAAATAGTCCAAATATGCTTTATATTTATCCTGTGCGGTCAAACAAGTGTCTGTCAGGTAGCCTTTTTCGTTATTCCACTCTTTCAATCCTCGGTAATAGAACATCTTCAGATTATCCTCAATAATGAAAGGAACAATATTATATTTCAAGCATTCCTTGAACATAATCAATCTGCCCACACGACCGTTGCCGTCTTGGAACGGATGGATTCGCTCAAACTTTACATGGAAGTCCAGAATATCCTCAAAAGTCTTTTCTTCCTTGGCATTGTATTCTGTCAGTAACGCTTTCATCTTATCGGTAACTTCTTCCGGAAGGGCAGTATCCATACCACCAACCTCATTTGGAAGTTTCTTGTAGTCACCAACAGCGAACCAATCTTGTCTGGAATCACTGGTTCCATTCTTCAGGATTAGATGAAGTTCCTTAATGAACTTCTCAGTTAGTGCGGCTTTTGCGTTCTCAATAATTATGTCAATACAGCGAAAATGATTTGCTGTTTCAATAACATCGTCAACATTGAGAACTCCATTTTCCACACCGATAGCATTGGTTTCAAAAATATATCTGGTCTGATCGTGAGACAGACGACTACCTTCGATGTGATTTGAGTTGTATGTTAAATCAATCTGTGTCTTATGGTAAATACCACCAGAGTATTTGCTTGCCTTCTGCTCTTTCAGAATATCCAACAGAGTAATCGGTTCTTCTTTTCTCTTGTTGGTACGCTCCGGTTTTTCTGCATTTTCGGGAATGTTCCAAGTTTTTCCGGTAAGGAACGCACCATTCACACGTCCCTGGGCGCAGTAATTTCTAACGCTGCGTTCAGACACATCCCACTTTTTTGCTATTTCAGTAACTGAAAGGTATCGCATCTGCTATCCTCCGTCATAAATCGAATCAAAATACTACATTAATTTATAGGATAGTATATCACATTATCGGCAAAAATATCAACTTTTTTTGTATATAATGCCATGTTTTTGCCGGAACAGGAAATCATGTTCCTTTTCCTTATACTTATCCATTAAAAAAAGAATAAATGAGGTCATAAAAAAAGAAGGTCGAAAAAACAAAAACAAGAGGTCGAAAATCGTTCGCTTCTTCTTTTCTGCCTTTATAAGCCTTCTATTTTCAGTATTTATCTGTAATTCTATTCTCAAAAAAGGTCGGAAAATTTTTTCTCTATACTCTCTATCCCTGCTGGCGGCTTCACTTTTCCTTCCGCCTATTGACTGCCCGAATACAATCCCCCAGATAGGTCAGGGAGCCGAAGGCCACAATTACCGTATCCTTATCTGCCAGCAGAAAAGCAAGCTCTACCGCTTCCTCAACACTGTCTGCCACCGTTACCCTTAAGTGCCGGGCGGAAACCATCTGTGCCAGCTCCAGAGCCGAAAGCGACTCGCAAGTTCTCCCTGCAGAGACGGTGATAATATGTTCTGCCAGAGAATGGGTGTGGGCAATGACCCTTTCACATTCCTCAGCTCTAAGCATTCCCATGATATAGATAATTCGCTTGTTGGAAAAATAGTACTCCAGGGATTTTCTAAGCGCCAAAGCTCCCGCCTCATTGTGTGCCCCGTCTGCAATAAATATCGGCTTTCCGGGAAGAACCTGAAAGCGTCCGGGTAAGAAGGCCTCTTCCATTCCCTTCCTTATTGCCCTTTCCTTTACCGGATAGCCGGACTGTTCCAGCGCTTTAAGGGCCTTAAGCACCACTGCCCCGTTGAACAGCTGATACCGGCCACAGAGAGAAAGGGTGATGTTTTTATTTTCTTTATAAGAAAGCTGCTGCTCTTTAAGCTTTTTATTCGCTTTTCCCCTGATTTCAGTCTCATCTACGTCAATTGGGGGAACGATGCAAAGCAAAGGCTCCTTGATGATGGCTGCCACGTCCCGCTCCCCTTCCCTGTCGTTTTCCCAGATGGCCAGATCACAGTGCTTTTCCCGAAAGAGAAGAAAGCTCATTGCCATCTCTATCTCTGAAATGGTGGGATGGGGCAGGCCTTCCCTTTCCATGGCATCTGCCTGAATGACTGCCTGCTCCATTAATCTTGCCACATGGGCCTTGGCAATGGGTTTTCCCTGTATTTGAAATCTTTCCCGGTATTCAAAAAGATGGGAGGAAAGGTAGCCACCCACCCCATATCCTGCATTCTTTAATACAGCAGAAAGAAGAGTCAGAACAGAGCTCTTACCGTTTATACCGGCAATTTGAATAAGCTTCAGCTCCTTATGGGGATTTCCCAGACGTTTAAGCAGCTCTTTTGTAATATCGAAATCGGTGTTCCTATCATAGGCGGCTGCCTTTTCCCTATAATCCATTGCTTCACGATAATTCATCTGTATAATTCCTCAACTTTTTCCTTATACTGAATGTATGATGATTAAATTAGCCAAAAATTTTCTTTATTGTGGTGCCACAGGCTGGTTCACTGAAATTCTGTTTACCGCCTTCCAAAGCTTTCGCCGCCGGGATTGGCGACTGATTGGGCAGACCTCTATCTGGATGTTTCCCATTTATGGAATGGGCTGTCTTTTAATCTTCCCCTATCGGCTCTTAAAAAACCGCTCCGTCCTCCTTCGGGGAATTTCCTATATGGCAGCCATTTTTACCGGAGAATATATCAGTGGACGGCTGCTGAATCATTTTCATGCCTGTCCCTGGGATTATTCCGGCTGCCGCTTCAATCTTCACCGGGTTATCCGTCTGGATTATGCTCCCGGATGGTTTCTTCTGGGGCTTTTTCTGGAAAGGGTTCACCGTCGGTAAGCATAAGAAGAAAAAAGGGCTGTTATTCTCTCAACAGCCCTTTTTCTTCTTATCCATTGGTCTATAAATCATCCAGATCTTCTGCTTCTCCCATACTTCCGCTTCCAATATCCAGAGTTGTCAGAGTTCTTCGTTTAATTCTTGCTTCCTCCGATGCTTCCAGTATGTAGTTCTTCACCACCTTGGCATTACGGATATGCTCCAGCTTCAGCGTAGGATTGGTGGTATCCCCTGTGTAGCAGATTACCGTCCCCAGACCAAACAGCCTTTCTGCCAGAGATACGGTCAGCTGTACATCCTGTACCTTATACATATAGCAGTCATTTTCCGTAGTCCTTAGAAGTCCGCTGTTAATGGTAATCATATCTTCCCGTACACTGTATTTGGTAAATGTCCAGGGAAGACCGAAAAACAACAATCTTTTACGCTCAACAAATTCGCTCATTCCTTCTCTCCCTTCCCAAAAATCCTTTTCTCCTGTTTCTCTCATTGTACTGTATTTACCTGCTTATTGCAAGAAAACTGTGTTTATGTTAGAATGTTTTCAGCCAAAAGAAAGTGGAGGTATTTATGACTGCAAAAGATTGTATTTTAACCAGACGTAGCGTTCGTAAATTTAAGGATACCCCTGTTGATCATGCTCTTTTAGAGGGTATTATCGAGACTGCATCCTATTCCCCCAGCTGGAAGCACACCCAGATCACCCGTTACATAGCTGTTGAAGGTGAGCTTAAGGATCGGATTGCCAAAGAATGCTTCGATGCGTGGCCTAATAATGGTACCATTACCGCCGGTGCTCCCATGGTGGTTGCCCTTTGTATGGTAACCGGGCGCAGCGGCTTTGAGAGGGATGGCTCCTATTCTACCGTAAAAGAAGGCGGCTGGCAGATGTTTGATGTGGGGATTGCATCCCAGAGCTTTGCTCTTGCCTGTCATGAGCAGGGCCTTGGAACCGTTGTATTAGGTATTTTTGACCAGGAGAAGCTGTCTTCTCTATTAAACATTCCTGAAGGACAGGAGCTGGTTGCCCTGATGCCTGTAGGCTATCCGGATGAAGAACCCAAATGCCCCAGGAGAAAAACTGTTGAGGAATTATTGTCCTACAGAAGTTAATGCTATGGCTGTCACATTTTGTGGCAGCTACTTCTTTGTCATTTATCCCTTTTAATTTCTATGAATCAGCATAAAAACGGAGGTAATCTATGCGACATTTAATGACCCCTTTAGACTTCACCGTAGAGGAGCTTAACCGCCTCTTTGATCTGGCCGGTGACATTGAGCGAAATCCCGCTAAATATGCCCATGCCTGTGATGGCAAAATTCTGGCTACCTGCTTTTATGAACCCAGTACCCGTACCCGTTTAAGCTTTGAATCTGCCATGCTGCAGCTGGGAGGACAGGTTCTGGGCTTTTCCGATGCCGGCTCCTCTTCTGCCGCAAAAGGAGAGAGTGTAGCCGACACCATGCGGACCATATCCTGCTATTCTCATATCTGTGCCATGCGCCATCCTAAGGAGGGTTCTTCTATGGTAGCTTCCATGGCTGCATCCATTCCGGTCATCAATGCCGGTGACGGCGGTCATCAGCATCCTACTCAGACACTCACCGACCTTTTGACCATTCGGTCTTTAAAAGGGCGATTGGACAGCTTTACCATCGGTCTTTGCGGAGATTTGAAATTCGGGCGTACCGTACATTCTCTGATCAATGCCCTGGTGCGTTATTCCAATATCAAGTTTGTTTTCATTTCTCCCGAAGAGCTGAAAATTCCGGATTATCTTACGGAAATGCTGAAGGAAAAGGAGATTCCCTTTGAGGAGGTAATTCGTCTGGAGGAGGTAATGCCCCAGCTGGATCTGCTTTATATGACCCGGGTACAGCGGGAGCGCTTCTTCAATGAGCAGGATTATATCCGTCTGAAGGATTTCTATATTCTGGATAAGGAAAAAATGGCTCTGGCAAAGGAAGACATGCTGGTTCTCCATCCTCTGCCCAGAGTAAATGAAATTTCCATAGAGGTGGATAATGATCCCAGAGCCGCCTATTTCAAGCAGGTACAATATGGTGTTTATGTCCGTATGGCTCTGATTTTAACTTTACTTGAACAGGAGGTATCCCCATGTTAAATATCGGAAAAATTGAAGAAGGCTTCGTTCTGGATCATATTCCCGCCGGAAAGAGCCTGTCCATCTATCATCATCTTCAGCTGGACAAGCTGGATTGTACTGTAGCCATTATCAAAAATGCCAAAAGCAATAAAATGGGAAAAAAGGATTTGTTAAAGGTAGAATGCAATATTGAAAAAATGGATATGGATGTTCTTGCCGTCATTGACCATAACATTACCGTCAATGTAATCAAAAACGGAGAAATCGTAGAGAAAAAGGGGCTGATACTTCCCCGGGAGATCAAAAACGTTATGAAGTGTAAGAATCCTCGCTGCATAACCTCCATTGAGCAGGAGCTTCCCCACATTTTTACTCTCTCTGATGAGAAAAAGGAAATCTATCGCTGCAAATACTGTGAAGAAAAATTTGATAAGCATTCCCTGATTATCTGATTCCACAGAGCTGACCTTTAATCCGGCTGCAGAAACGGTAAAAGCCCACCGTTCCTGCAGCCATATTTCACTGCTTTTTCTTATGTTCCTCCATGGCCGCCTTCAACTCCTCCAGGGCTTCCTTAAATTTCTCTGATCTTAATGTAGGGTTGCCTTTCAGAATTGCCCTGAACTGGAAGTTTTTCTTATGGAACAGGTTTAGCTTCTCCTCTATACGACCGGCCAGCAGCTCCGCCTTCGTCTCTCTTTCCTGCTTCCATTCTTCCTTAGCCTGCTCAGATACGGCAATCATTATGGTGCTAGAATATAAATAACACAAGTTGAACGTGAACTATTCTTAATATAGA
>JBJELS010000263.1:0-6993 GCA_051879275.1 Lachnospiraceae bacterium | reverse complement strand
CCTAATTTACAAATGTTAGAAAATAAACTGCCCGTTGCCCCTTTGAAGCTGGTGGTAATGGACTCAGCAAAAGAACTGGGAGAAGAAATCAATTCTTACCTGGTGGAATTTCGCAGATACTTGCAGAACACCTTTCAGCATGTACCTTCCTGGGAGGGCTATGCTGAAAACTCCTACCTGACCCAGGCTGACTGCCCCCGTTTCGGAACAGGGGAAGCCAAGGGGATTTTTTATGAATCCATCCGGGGTAAGGATCTGTATATTCTGGTAGATATTTGCAATCACAGTATCACATATACAATCAATGGTCATGTCAACCACAAATCTCCCGATGACCATTATCAGGATTTGAAACGGATTATTGCTGCTGCTACCGGAAAGGCTCACCGGATTAATGTAATCATGCCTTTCCTCTATGAAGGACGTCAGCATAAGCGTTCTAACCGCGAATCCCTGGACTGTGCCTTTATGCTGGAGGAGCTCTACTCTATGGGAATCAATAACTTTATCACCTTTGATGCTCATGATCCCAGAGTCTGCAATGCAATTCCCCTGCACAGCTTCGATAATTATATTACCCCCTACCAGTTTATTCGTGGTCTTTTGGATAAGGAAAAGGATTTGATTATCGACAAGGATCACCTGGTGGTAATCAGCCCTGATGAGGGAGCATTAAACCGAACCGTGTTCTTTGCCAACGTCCTGGGAGTAAATACCGGTATGTTCTATAAACGCCGGGACTATACCACTATCGTCAACGGAAAAAATCCCATTATCGCCCATGAGTTTTTGGGGGACAGTCTGGAAGGAAAGGATGTCATTATTCTGGATGACATGATTTCCTCCGGGGAAAGTATGATTGATACCGCAAGGCAGCTTAAGGAAATGCACGCAAACCGCGTTTTTATCTGCTGTACCTTCGGTCTGTTTACCAATGGGCTTCAGGCCTTTGATGAGGCATTTGAGAAAGGCTATTTTGAAAAAATACTGACTACCAATCTCAATTATCTTCCGCCTCAAATCTATGAACGCCCATACTATCTTCAGGCAAATATGAGTAAGTTCATCGCCTCCATTATTGATTTTATGAATCATGATGTCTCAATGGAAAATGTCTATACGCCTGCAGATAAAATCCATAAGGTTCTAGATCGTTACAATAAACGTCTTCCTCTGGATGAAGATTAGCATAACACAAAGCAGCAGCCAAAGCATGTATTCTTCAGCTGCTGCTTTATTTTATCTTCAATACTTTATTGCGATACCATCACCGGAAAACGAATCATTACCTTGAATAAATCTCCGTCTACCTGAACCTCAAATTCTCCGTCCTGAATTTCAATGAGATTCTTAGCGATGGACAGTCCCAGACCGCTTCCTTCCGTTTGACGGGATTGGTCTCCCTGAATAAACCGCTCTGTCAGCTCCTCTGCCTGAATCTCTAAAAACCGCTCAGAGATATTCTTTGCAAAAAATACAATCTTCCTTCGTCCATCCTCTTCCTTTTCTTCCATTTCAATATAGACCCGTGTCCCCTGCATGGCATATTTGGCAATATTCTGGAAAAGATTTTCCAATACTCTCCACAGCTGACTGCTGTCTGCTTCTATGCAGGCAGGCTGTTCCGTCAGCTTGGTCACGATCTGCAGGTTCTTATCCTCAAACTTTTCGCTGAATTCTCCCAGTGCCTGACGAACCAGCTCCGAAAAATCTATGGTCTCAAATTGGATGCTGATGTTTCCCGAGGAAATCTTGGATGCCTCCACCAAATCATCAATCAGCTGTTTCAGTCGCTGAGATTTATTATCCAGAACCTCCAGATAGGCTTTCATTTTTTCATCCGAAGGATTTTCCCGTTTTAATAAATCCACATAGGTAATAATGGAGGTAAGAGGTGTTTTAATATCGTGGGAAACATTGGTAATCAAATCCGTTTTCAGCTTCTCATCCTTCATACTGGTTTCCACCGCTTTATGGATGCCGCTGCCAATGGTGTTTACCGAATTGGCCAGTCTCAGATTCTCCCCGTGCAGATGAACCGTATTAATCCGGTATTTAACCTTTCCGTCCTTAATCATCTCTATGCCTTCGATAATCTCTTCCCTGGCCTTACTCTCCCGGTACAAGTAGACACCGATTATCATATCCACCAAAAATGCACCGATTACACCCCCGATTCCCAAAAGAACCATAATCAGATTGAGAATCAGAAAAATCAAGTAGGGAATCCATGTACGGGAAACCAGACTGCCGTTATCATAGGTTTTTAAGACAAAGGCCCTGCCCTCTGCTCCGATTTTTCTCAGCAATGTTGTTTTCCACAGTGCTTTAGCCTTAATTCGTCTCAATAAGCTGAAATACAGCCTTATCCCTGTCTCATTGATAAAAAAGGCAGCAAGCCCTGCTACTACAGGCAGCCAGTGATAGCCAATGGTACCCGCCCTATATCCGGTGATTAACTCTCTCCCCAGTCTTACCAGCGCCAGCTGAGGAAGAATAACCAAAAGTATCCATATTTCTATGGGAAATCTGTCCTGTTTCAATATCCTCCAGGTGAGTTCCCCTTCTTCATTTACTGTTCTACCTTCCTTGAAGGTAAGGTAAAGCATAAGTAAAAGAATCAAAGAAAAAGCAGCCGCACAGCAGATCCATAAGCTTCCCGTCAGAGCAGAGGCATGCTTCAGCTCCTCCCTGACCAAATAGAATTCATCCTGTACAGGATAATCCGTATCTACCCAGAACCATACTCCCGTATTATCACCAAAGGTATAGTCATAGCTTTTCAGCATACTGCGCATCTGAGCCGCAGTAAAATCCATATTGGTATTTATCTGCAGCTTATCCGGATTAAAATAAAGAAACCGACCGCCTGATGCCTTAATTTCCGAAGTAATATCATCTACCGATTTCCCGGCAAAGCTTTCCCCGCTGTTGCTATAGTAAACCGGCCCTTTTTCTGTCTGAATCTTAAAACAGAATCGGATATTTGTATGATCAGCGGTATACTGGGTCTGCATTTTCGTATATTCTGTATAGTTGGAAAACAGGCTTTTTGCTGAAAGCTCTAAATTCTCCTTCAGCTGCTCATACTCGGTTACATTAGAAGCACATTTCATCAAATCCTTCCCGTCAACGGTTTTGTAACGGGGTACCAGAACCTCCATGGCATACCTGTCGTCTTCAGTGGGGGCCAGGCCCAGGCTCTCGGCATTTTCTTCCCCCTCAGCTGCATATGGGAATATCCCCGGTACGGTCTCCCGGGTATAAACAGCCTCGTTTTGTGAAAACAACTGATTTAATTCCTCCCATGTACCGATTACCGTATTATAAGTAAATCCGTAATTCCCCCATTTAATCAAATCGTCCAGATAATATTCGGCAGTAGGCTGCTCCTCTGCCAGAGCATCGGTTCGGTTGGCATAGAGAGAAATATCCACCTTTTTACGATTATCATATTGTCCGTCCGTTTCCAGCTGATTACAAATTACTACATAGCGTGTAATCTGCTCCATATTCCCTTTAAGTAAAGTCTGAAAAATTTCCTGCTCCTCAAAGGCTTTATCCCTTTCCCAGAAAGGAATGGTGTAACGATAAGCTGTTCCGTAGGAGGTATGAATGGTCAAAAAGGAATTCATCAGAATAAAGGTTAAACTGACTGCCAGAAGAACAACCAGAATCCTTTCTGCAAACAACAATACTTCTCTTTTTTTACCACTCAATACTTTTTTTCTCATTTCTCCCTCGTTCTCTGCTTTTCAGCTATTGTTTCTCAATTTTATATCCTACTCCCCAGACCACCTTCAAATATCTGGGTTCCTTAGGATTTATTTCAATCTTTTCCCGAATATGGCGAATATGTACAGCTACCGTGTTATCTGCTCCAATGGCCTCTTCCTCCCAGATGCTTTCATAGATCTGCTGGATGGAAAATACTCTTCCCTGATTTTTTACTAATAAAAGCAGGATATTATATTCAATGGGAGTCAGTCTTACCCCTTCCCCATCTACAGTTACCTCTTTGGTATCGTCATTGATCATTAATCCACCGGCCTGGTAGATTCGGCTGTTTTCCACTGCCATATTTCCGAACTTCGTATAGCGCCTCAGCTGAGACTTTACTCTGGCAACCAGCTCCAAAGGGTTAAAGGGCTTGGTAATATAGTCATCTGCTCCGATATTCAGCCCCAGAATCTTATCTGCATCCTGCGATTTCGCAGAAAGAAAAATAATGGGAATACTGCTTTTTTCCCGTATTTTCATCGTTGCACGAATACCATCCATTCCGGGCATCATAATATCCATAATCAGCAGGTGGATTTTCTGATTCTTCATTACCTCCAGAGCCTGTTCACCGCTGTAAGCCTTAACCACCTGATAGCCTTCCTGCATCAGATAGATTTCAATGGCATCTACAATTTCTTTTTCATCATCACATACAAGTATTCTATTCATTTTCCCTCTTCTTCTGCCGCTTCAGCAGCTAATCCACTATTATCCTATCCTGACTTCATTAAGAGAAAGCAATCGAAATTATTAAGATTTCTTTAATCTCAAAAAGGCCCCCAGATTTCCCCTCATCCCCTGACTTGCCCTGTGGGAAAACAAAAGCTCAGGATTACAGCAGGTGCAGAGATTGGTTGTTTCCAGATTTTCCATCCTTATCCCCGCTTCCAGAAGGATCAGCTCATTGGCCTTCCATAAATTTAACAGGTATTTATCCTCTCCTTTATCCTTCAAAATCTCTTCCTGATGTTCCGAAAATTCCTGCTTAAATATTGAAGCCACATCCTCACCGACTTCGTAGCAGTCCCGGCATATGGAGGGCCCAATGGCAGCTCTGATGCATTCCCGCATAGCTCCCAGCTCCTCCATCCGTTCAATGGTCTTTTCTCCGATTCTTCCTATGGTTCCCCGCCATCCGGAATGGCTTAAGCCGATTACCTTATTTACAGGATCCACAAAAAACAGGGGAACACAGTCTGCAAAAAAAGCAGACAGCACTATCCCAGATTCACAGGTAACCAATCCGTCCACATCTTTGTAGTCAAGAGGTTCTGTCAGTCCCTTTCCCCGATCCTTACCTGTAATAATCCGCACATTGGCAGTATGGGTTTGGTGAGAAAAAACAAAATCGCCGATTTCGCAGTTGATTGTTTCAGCTATACGGCGATAATTCTCTCTTACATATTCTTCTTTGTCCCCTCTGGTAAAGCTTAAATTCATGGTTCCCAGATGTGCTCTGCTTACCCCTCCCAGACGGGTGGAAAACAGATGATCAACTGCTCCCGTTTTTTCCAGTCCGGGAAAAACCAGATACTCCACCTTTCCCCGACTTCTCATAACCGGAATTTTCTCCCTATTCTCTTCCTTCCACTTCATTCCCATTCCCTCATTTCATCCTTTACCCATATGCAGAAAGGCATTTTTGTACCACTCAATCTCATCCCCCAGAATACTGATTACATCATAACGAACCTGGCTGACTATCTTTCTCTTATAGCAATATTCCCTTGCTGCCTGACAGATTCTCTTCTGCTTTGGATAAGCTACTGCCTCCCAGGGCTGTCCAAAATCCGCATTCTTTCTGTACTTTACCTCAAAGAATACCAGGGTATCCCCATCCCGGGCGACAATATCTATCTCCCCGTGGGAGGAATGATAATTTCGTTCTAAAATGTTTATTCCCTGATCCATCAGATATCCGACGGCAAGCTGCTCATAAGCAGTTCCTAGCTTACGTCTGTTCATTCCTCTCTTATTTTTTCCTTCCCACCGGTGAAGAGGCTTTGGCTTCAAAGCCCTTACTTCTGATCTTATCCATGGCATCCACAAAGACAAGGATTTCTGCCACCACCTCATAAAGCTCCGGCGGAATCATTTCTCCAATGTCCAGTCTGGAAAGGGTATCCGCCAGCTGATTGTCCTGATGCACGGGAATATTGGATTCCTTTGCCCTCTCAATAATTCTTTCAGCCAGAATCCCCCGCCCCGAGGCAATAACCTTGGGGGCATCCTCTTTGGGATCATATTCCAGTGCAATTGCCTGTTTTAATCTATCCTTCTTTTCCATGTATTCTCCATTTAAGCAAACAGACTAACCTATACCCGCATATCGAAGGCCTGTGTAGACAGCAGAAAGGGCTGGCTCTGGTGATTAATAATCCTCTCCATAACCGACTGCTCTTCTTCCTTTCTGAGGCAGGTTTTTATGCTGCATTCATACCCCCGTTTATTTAATCGTGTACTCAGCAAATCCATATGCTGCTCCAAAAAGTCCAGATATTCTTCCTTCTCCAGATAAAACTGTGTACTTACCTTCTGATTTTCCAGTGCCACATAAACATCCAGCTTTCCCAAATACTCCATATCCAGGTGCAGCAGGGCCGTCACCTTTCCTTCTTTTTCTGCCAGGGAACGTCTGTTGGTAAACACATACAGCTCTCCCTTTGCCTGCTGACCTGACAGCTTTAAGGGCAGCTGGATATAGGCATGCATCTGGTTGATCTGGTTCATAAAATCCAGATTGGAAACGGTATTTTGAACCGCCTTTCCCAGGGAGGATGAGGTCTGACCATGCTCATTTACCAAATTTCCCAGCTTCTGCATCTGATCAGACAGTTTTTCATAAAACTCCTGTACCTGCTCCTTCTCCATTACCTTTTCCGGCTGCAGCATCAGCTGTGGCTGAAAACGATGATTCCAGATTTTCTCAAAAGCAGCTATATCCTTAACGGAAGCCTTCCCCTGGGATAAAAGCCGAATCAACTGATCCAGACTGTTTTGTAAGTCTGCCGGCTTTGCTTTAGTGGTATTTTGTACCTGCTTTTCTCCTTCAGCTCCTTCCTTCTGCATGACCATTTCCTGATCCGGGTTAAGCTCCTTCTGCTCCATTACCACCGTCTCCTCCGGAGCAGATAGAAGCTCTGTGGGGTGATTTATTGTTCTTATCACATCGGATGCATTGGTTAAGCTCTTCCCCTCTTCGGATTCCTG
>JBJELS010000262.1:0-1545 GCA_051879275.1 Lachnospiraceae bacterium | reverse complement strand
CTCCATAGCCAAGCTCTTTGCCAAAACGGTAAACTGTGAGAATCCCCGGGAAGGAAGCCCCTGCGGCGAGTGTGCCTCCTGTAAGGCCATTGCGGCAGGAGCGAGCATGAACGTCATCGAAATTGATGCGGCCAGTAATAACGGTGTAGACAATATCCGTGAGATTGTGGATGAGGTTGCCTATTCTCCCGCAGAGGGGAAGTATAAGGTTTATATTATTGACGAGGTGCATATGCTTTCCATCGGAGCCTTTAATGCTCTGTTAAAAACTCTGGAGGAGCCGCCCTCCTATGTCATTTTCATCCTGGCTACTACGGAGGTGCATAAGATTCCCATTACCATTCTTTCCCGATGTCAGCGATATGATTTTAAGCGGATAGCCATAGATACCATCGTTGGCCGTCTGCAGGAGCTGATGCAGGCAGAGGGGATTCAGGCCGAAGAGAGGGCTCTGCGTTTTGTAGCCAAAACGGCAGACGGCTCCATGAGAGATGCCCTCAGTCTTTTGGATCAGTGCATTGCCTTTCATTTTGGGCAGGAGCTGACCTACGATAAGGTATTGGATGTTCTCGGAGCAGTAGATACCCAGGTATTCAGTGAGCTGCTGAGACTGGTCATACAGAAGGATGTGCCAGGCTGTATCAGCCTGTTGGAAGAAATCATTATGCAGGGCAGGGAATTGACACAGTTTGTCAATGATTTTTCCTGGTATTTAAGGAATTTGCTTTTGGTAAAAACATCTGATAAGATGGAAGAAATGATGGATCTTTCCCGGGATAATCTGCTGCGGCTCAGACAAGAGGCCGAAGAACTTGAGACGGATACGATTCTTCGCTATATCCGTATTTTTGCACAGCTGGCATCCCAGTTAAAATATGCTGCTCAGAAGCGGATTCTGGTGGAGGTAGCATTGATTAAGCTGTGCAAGCCGGAAATGGAAGTAAATACAGATTCTTTACTGGATCGTATACGAAGCCTGGAGGAGAAAATGGAGCAGGGGATAAGGGTTATGCCTTCTGAAGAATTACCTGTAGTTAATAGCAGGAACCCTTTGGAAACAGAAGCTCCCAGAGTATTGCCCAAGGCCCTTCCAGAAGAAGTCAGACAGGTAGTGGAAAAGTGGCCGGGAATCGTAGGAAATGCACCTATGCCGCTGAAATCCTATCTGAAAAAAGTAAGGCTCAGTCTGGGGGAAAACGGTCAGCTGCTGATGGTGGTCGAGGATGGAATTGCCTATGACTATCTGGCTAAAGCAGAAGGCAATCGTCGGATGGTCTTAGAACTGATTGAGAATTATTTGGGAAAAACCCTGGAGATGGAATTTAGACCCTTAGAAGAAAACAGACAGTTTGAAACAAGCTTTGTGGATTTGAGTAAAATTATTAATATGGAAATAGAGGAGGAATAATAATGGCAAAAAGAGGAGGATTCCCCGGAGGAATGCCCGGAAACATGAATAATCTGATGAAGCAGGCGCAGCGTATGCAGCGCCAGATGGAAGAAAGTCAGAGAGAGCTGGAGGCTAAAGAATTTACGGCTAAGGCA
>JBJELS010000261.1:0-6998 GCA_051879275.1 Lachnospiraceae bacterium | reverse complement strand
GGAACTATAATTCGACGCATGACAGTCAGTGGTGCCAAAACGGTGCCAAGAACTTTTGCAAATAAAAATACACCATCCAAAACAAACGCATTCATGCTGTTTTCAGTACCTAAAACCATATAAAATACCCCGCAAAGGCTAAAAGTTTCTCTTATTTGATTATTTATGATATCCTATCCTATAGAAGAAACCTGTATGTAAAGTGCAAATGGCCGGGAGAAAGGAAACATTATTCATTAGCTTCTGGAAGAATACGATATCCAAATTGATGAAGTTATCCAGAACGCCCCTAAAGATATACTTGATGACAATATCAAAGAAAAGATGAAAGTCGCGTATAAAGGCTGTTTCCCTACTGGTAAGATTATTAAATTAGAAATTCGGTATTGACTCTCTCGTAACGTAACACTTTATGATTAATGCGAAAGGAGGGAAAATGAAGACTGTAAAAGAGGTATCTGAGATAACCGGAGTAAGCATAAGGACGTTGAGATATTATGATGAAATCGGTTTGTTAAAACCAACTGAATTAACGGAGAATGGTTATCGGCTCTATGACAACAAAGCGTTAGAAAAGCTGCAGGAAATCCTGTTTTTTAGAGAATTGGAAATACCGTTGATGGATATTAAGAAAATTATGGATACTCCGAATTATGATAAAGAACAGATTTTAATGACACAACAGATTTTGCTGGAACAGAAGCGAAATCGTCTAAATGGGATTATTGAGTTAATCACGGATGTAATAAAAGGAGTTAATACTATGAGTTTTGAAGCGTTTAGTAATGATGAAGTGCAGAAAATTGTGAATCATACGTTAGAATGTATGTCGAAAGAAAATATTGATGAACAGGTGCAAAAGTTTGGCAGTTTGGAAAACTATAAAGAATACTTATCATCCGGTTTTACAAATGAACAGGCTATGACGGATTTAATGAAGTGGTATGGAAGCAAAGAAAAGGCAATGGAAGCAATCATGCAGTCAACTGGTGATTCTGAGGAAATAAAGCAGGAACAGGACGAAAACACTAAAATTTACAAGCTGTTTATGTCTGCAAAAGAAAGCGGAAATATAGATATGGAACGGTCTGCCGTAGAGTCGCTTGCGGAAAACTACAAAAAGATGTTTGCACTTGATAATGCAAGAAGTATTTTACTTGATTTGTCAAAAGAATATCTGCAGAATTCAAAATTGGCAGAGGTTACCGACAGTCAGTTTGGAATAGGTTGTTCAGAATATGTTGCAAATGCCATTAAGCGTTACTATGGAGTATAGTATCCATTCTGATAAATTCAGAGCTTCTTTTGGGATTGAAGTTACTTATATATGTACGTTGCATTATATTCAGCATATTAGTGACGGTAGCTTCGCTTAAGCTGTTACTTTTTGATATCTGTATGCAAGTCAAATCAAGAGATTGATAAAAATATCAAGACTGCTATTTATTAGGTATAGGAGGAGCAGGTATGGCACAGTCAACAGAGAACATCAACATTTATTTTGTGACGATTCCGGCACATAAGTTTTTGCACATCAGAAATTATGAAAGTATAGGATACTTTGATTTTTGGCAAAGGCAGAGCCTTATTCCCGGTCAGGATTGCGAAACGATTTGCGGTTTGCTGGATAGTATCAAAGGTAAGCTCGATGATGTCGGCGGCAGCGATGCAGATGCAGGAAGCGGTCAGCTCATGGCATTTATCAATGAGCCGGAGGGAAGAATATGCAGTTGGGGTATTCCGCTTGCGGAGGCCTATGGGGTTCGTTTGCCCTGTGATTATGACGGCGGAATACCGTCACAAATGCAGATGATGGATGTGCCTGAAGGAGAGTATATCGTTTTTGAACACGGTCCCTTCGATTTTGAAACAGAAAGTACAGCGGTTGAAGCCAATATTGAAAAAGCAATGAAAGAGTTTGATTACTCGAAAAGCGGTTATGAGTTGGATAAAGCTCAAGGCAGAGTTTTCTATTTTTATCATGACTGTAAACGCTTTTGGAAGTATGTCAGACCGGTTAAAAGAACAAAGGATTAAACAAATCGGTAGTTCACAGTAAAACGGAGAGATGAATATGAGCCTTAAAAATATATTGATAGCAGTATCGGATATCCAACGTTCAAAACGATTTTATCACGATGTTTTTGGACTTAACGTAGTGAGTGATTTCGGAGAAAATGTTATTTTATCAGAAGGCTTGGTATTACAGGAACAGAAAACCTGGGAACGATTAGTAGGGACAAATATAGTGGCCGGAAATGCATCTGAGCTGTTCTTTGAAGAGAGTGACTTTGATGGATTGTTACTTTCCCTGGAGAAAAACGCTGATGCCAGAGAAATTGGAGAGGTGCGGGTGAACTCATGGGGAAAGCGTTCTGTAATGCTTCAGGATCCGGATGGACACCTGATTGAGGCTGCGGAGAGGTGAAAAAGTAAATAGAAGTAGGTACTTTTAAAATTTTCTCTTACATTAATTTTCAAAATGTGATAAAATACTTGGGAAATAAATAAAGAACATAAACGACACATGTGGTGCAAAGCACGTAAATCTGATCACGGTAAATATGTAATCGATAAAGATGTATATACCTATCGGATATGTGCTTGCTCCATATGTGTTTTTTGTTTGGAAAAAAGGAGAATAAGTTATGCCAAAAAATCAATTTCAGAGGATGGTATTTGCCTTCCTCACCGTATTAGTAACCGTACATGGATATGTATTTTACAGTCTTTATGTGGTCAATGGAAATACGCTGATGCAGATAACCGGAACGGGCAGCGTTATTTCTGCCATCAATGCGCAGGGAGGCATATATATGTTTGCAAGAATGCTCCCCATATGGGCGGTAGTACTGATTGAATTTTGCTGGGCGTACATACTTGAATGTATCTTAGGAGGTCCATTATCTTTCAAAATGGCTTGCAAGATGTTCGATCCGCAGAAGGAACATCCAATGCTGGTTGAAACTGTTATTATCAGCACTACGGTGCTCATTATGTGTCCGGCAATGAGCTTTCTGGCAGCCTGGGCCTATTATCCGTATTATGCAGGCTTTAATCTTTTTACGCTGCTGGCAAACTGGCTGAAGCTGGTGTGCTTGAATTTTCCCTTTGCATTTTTTTCTCAGATATTTTTTATCCAGCCTTTTGTAAGATGGGCCTTTAGAAGCCTTTTCAGGACGGGTGCCCAATAAGTAAAAAAATAAAATATTTTCCAAAATCATAATATTTTTCTTAAATTCCGCAATTTCTTTTATTAAGTGTTATAATAAATACAAGCAGAAAAAGGATGAGTTGAGACATAATTGGAGGTGCGGTATGAAAACAGTAAATCAATCCCAAAGGAAAAGCTATCAGGAAAGGGTTTTGTGTATTGACGATAATCTTGATGCTTTAATCTGGCGGCTTAGAGTAATTGAGGCAGCGAAGAAGGAGCTGATTTTTGTCACCTTTGATACAGAAGATGATTTAAGCGGCAGAGCGTTGATGGCCGCTCTTTTACATGCTGCCGGTCGGGGAGTCAGAGTGCGGATTCTGATAGACGGGATCAGTGCAAGGCTTCACCAGAAAAAGAATGACTGTTTTATGCTATTGGCCAATGCTGAAAATGTGGAGGTCAGATTTTACAATCCGCTGACCATGAAAAACAGAAAAGCAGCCAGCTACCGAATGCATGACAAATATCTGATTGCAGATGATACGCTCTATATCCTGGGTGGAAGAAACAGTAACGATCTGTTTCTGGGGAATTTCAGCGATAAGTATAATGTGGATCGGGATGTTTTGGTTTACGAGCGGGAGAAGGAGAATACCTCGCTTTGTCAGCTTCGGGAGTATTTTGAACGAATATGGGCGCTTCCTACCAATGGTCTTTTTAATCGAAGCATGAAAGAAAAGGTGAGAGAAAGCGGGGAGGAAAAACTGAGAAAGCATTACCGGCTGTTACTGAAAAAGTATCCCGAGGCTTTCTGGCAGATTGACTGGAAAGCAGAAACCATGAATGTGGAGGAGATAAAGCTTCTTTCCAATCCGGTGGAAGCTGAATTTAAGAAACCGCAGCTATGGGACAGCTTAAGTGAGTATATGAACAAGGGGCAGAAAATTTTTTTCAATACTCCCTATTTTATCTGTGATGAGCGGATGTACGAGGAACTGTCCTATTTGTGTGCCAGTGGAAAGCAGGTTCAGATGATGACCAATGGTGTGGAAAATGGAGCAAATTTGGCGGGCTGTGTAGACTATCTGAACGAGCGTCCCAGAATCCTGAAAATGGGAATGGAGGTATATGAATATCACGGAGGACAGTCGGTTCATCGTAAGACGGTTCTCGTTGATCAGGACATTAGTATTGTAGGCTCTTTTAATTTTGATATGAGAAGCACCTATCACGATACGGAGCTGATGCTGGTAATCAGAAGTAAGGAGTTAAATCGCCAGCTCAGAGAGGTGGTCAGAAGGGATATGGAGCTGAGCAACCAGGTAATGCCGGATGGTACCCAGAGACAGGGTAAGCATTATCAGAAGGCAAGCATATCCAGAAAAAGAAAGGCTACCTATCACATGCTGAGGCCGGTGTTAAAGCCTATTCGGCATTTACTGTAAATAGGACAAGGGGGAACACAGTAATCTATTGTGTTCCCCCTAATTCTTTTGGTTAACATTCAAGTTTTCTATAAAATCTTTCCAGAAGCTCCATAGAGCGATTCTGCCAGGTATGCTTTAAGACTACCTTCTGATAGCCTCTTTCTATCAGCTGTATTGCTTCTTCGGGATTATCCTCATAGTATTGAACCAGCTGAGGAAGCTTTTCCATCTCATCCAGTGAGTAGAAGACAATATCCTTACCATCCGTAAATTCCTCGGTAAGATAACCACTGGGATCAGTAATACACAGGGAGTGGGCCAGCATGGCGTTATAGACCCGATCGTGTGTCCCGTCCTTAAACCAGGGCATGCTGTTTAACACAAATCGACTGTCCTGCATTTTACCAATACATTCTTCCTGAGAAAGGGAACCGCCATAATGAAAGCAGGGATGGGTAAAAAAGTCGCAGGCTTCCCAACCGGAGCCGAATACGGTGACATGGATGCCGGCCTTTACCAGAATCCGAACCAGATTTTCCCGAAAGATAAAGTTGGTATTCAGGTCACAGTAGCGGTATTTTTCCAAAGTCTTTTTTAGTAGGGCTTCATCGGCCAACCCCAGGATTTGCTCAATAGCCTCTTCTACAGTCAACTCGGTATTTTGGCAGAGAAGAGAAATTACTTTCCGGGAAAAGTCGTCATCTATGGCACCAGGATTTTTTTTCAGACTGCCTACATAAAGGGCCTGAATGGAACGCTCCTGCCAGGGAATCACTTCCCCGGAGTGCAGCTCTTCTGCACCTAAGGGAAGAAAGAAGCAGCTCTTTACCCGGGGATAAAAGCGTTTCACATAGTCCACATGTCTCCTGTCTACACAGGTAACCACCAGGGAGGCGGGAGCTTCATCAAAGGTATCAAAAAAATATAGAGGATGATCAAACATAAAATTAAAGCAGGGGATATTCAGATAATCCCACAAATTCTCCCCGCTTTGCAGACAGCGGCAGGCTCCCATCGTATTGAAGGTAAGGCAAAAATCTGTGCCTTTTTTGCAAAAATCCCAAAAGGCAGAAGGCTCCGCTTCTATAGCAGAGGCTTCAAAAATAAAGGTTTCATGTCCCAAAGCTTCAAAAGTTCGGCGAAAGCACTCTGCTGTATAGTTGACGATGGCCATTTTGTCTTCAATGATAATTATTCGCAGCGGCCTATTTTGAGCGGAAACATCATGGGAAAAGACCGGAAGGTATGTAGAAAAATCTCCCTGATATTCCGTAAGAAGTCCCAGCAGCTCGTGGAGAGGAGGGTAAGCAGAATCCAGCAGGAAGCCCCGCTCGGCCCAGAACAGCGCCAGAGGATAGAGGCCCTCATAGTAGCAGAGCGCTGCTTCCAGATAGCAGGTGACGGCAGTTGCGGCCGTACCGGTGCGGTGAAAGCTCTGAACCAGAGCCCGGGCACTCTTTAAGTCTCCTGCCTGTAAGGTATGATTTAAGGTATTCTGATATTGATTCAGCCAATCCATGTCTTTCTCCCATTCTTTTATTTGCCTGTTTGGGCATTGTTTTTTCCATTATAGCAAAGTTTTCTCCCATTTTGAATGCCAATACAAAACCCGCAGTAAATAAATTTAGTTAAATAAATTGAAATAGTTATTGACAGACCTGAAAGACTGATATATAATTCGTTCAGTAAATTTAAGTAAAGAAATTTAACTAAATTTATTTGTAAAAGAAAAACAAGGAGGATTTGAAAATGATATTCGACAAAGTAAAAGAAATTATTGTGGATACCTTAGGCTGTGATGAGGAGGCAGTGGTATTGACTGCAAGCCTGAAGGACGATCTGGGAGCTGACTCTCTGGATGCCGTGGAGCTGAATATGGCATTGGAGGAAGAATTTGGTCTTTCTATTCCCGATGAAGCACTGGTAAATTTCGTTACCGTAAAGGATATTGTGGAGTATATTGAAAAGAATAAATAAGCTGCCTCTTTAGGCTTATAGAAACTTCAAGCTGGAGGAAAACATGGATATTCAGGAAATTTATTCCTTAATGGAACGCTTTGAGACATCGACTTTAAATCGGATGAAGCTGGAAATGGGCGAGATAAGACTCACTCTGGAAAAGGGATGGAATACGGCAGCGGCCCCGGCTGATGGGAGGAATGCGGCAGCGACAGCATACCCGGCGGCACATTTGGCAGCACCGGAAGAAGAGGCGGAGAAAAAAGGAATCAAAGCTCCCTTTGTGGGGACCTTTTATCTGGCTCCTTCCCCTGAGGAGAAGCCCTTCGTTGCTCCCGGGCAGTCGGTGAAAAAAGGGGACGTGGTAGGGATTATTGAGGCCATGAAGCTGATGAATGAAATCCTGGCGCCTGAGGATGGTGTAGTTGAAGCTATCCTGGTGGAAGATGGTGCTA
>JBJELS010000260.1:0-1547 GCA_051879275.1 Lachnospiraceae bacterium | reverse complement strand
CAGTAGGGCTAATCATAGGTAAAATGTCCTACTGATTTCACTAATTTAGTAATTAGTAGGGCAAATCTGCAAGATATTTCCCTACTAATAAATGAAATATCTTCACCAGTAGGGGAACAGTACGAAAAATCCCCCCACTGATGTGAAGATTTGGCCGGCAAGTCGGGGTGAAAGAGGTAAAATTTCCCCACTTGATTGGTAACTTCTAGCTATTAGTAGGGCAAAGCAAGCATTCTGTGTCAATGGAACAGGCACCTATTGTCTGCTTCCTACTCACTGACGGAGGGAAGATTTCCCAAATTATTATCTTCACTTCCGTCAGGAAGAGATTTTAAATATTCAGTATCCTTTCTGTGGGCTACACCAACACCCTGAATCTCACCGGCCTTTGCCATAGCCACACCTTCCTCTCTGGAAACGGTAGCTCCGTCTGAAAGCTGATAGCCGGAGATTTTGCCGCTGCTTTTGACCAGTCCTACAATTTCCTTTGCATCGGCTTTTGCCTGGGGAATCTCATCCAAAGCAGCATAGGCCAGCTGAGCACCTGCTTCTTTTTTATCTTTATTCATTTCACCTAATCCTCCATTTACAGTAAAACAATTAATCACGGGAATAGTATGAGAAATACGGCAAAATAATATACGTGACAAACTTGACGTATAGAAAATTGTACATTATATTATTTTAAAGAAATCCATGCTATATAGAAAGGAACGCAAAAATGCTCTGACAAAAGGAGAGTCTCTATGATAATACGAACAGAAAAAGCAGAAAACCAAGCCTCGGGATATTGTAAATCTGATAATGTAACTACAGAATTACGGCAGAGCTTTTCTCAATACATTACCGATTTACAGGAAAAGCTTCTTCAAGGAGAAGCCCAGGAGAAGATTGCGATTGGTGCTGAGGAATATACAGATGACCAGTGGAAGGAATTACTGGAAAGCTTCGACTCGGTACAAAAAGAAATTACGGCTGCCATGCGTGAACGACACCAGCAGGTAATGCAGCAGACAGAAGCCAGAAAAGAAGAGCAGGAAGAGCAGAGGACATGAAGGAATACAAATTAGCACTCAGTGATGAAATATTGATGCAGGTGGAAAAACCTGCCCGCTATATTGGAAATGAAGTAAATGCCGTAAATAAAGCCGGTGATCCCAGGGTGGCGGTTCGGTTTGCCATGTGCTTTCCGGATGTCTACGAAATCGGTATGTCCCATTTGGGGATTCAGATCATTTATGATATGCTGAACAGATGGGAAGACGTTTGGTGTGAGAGGGTCTATTCTCCCTGGCTGGATATGGATAAGCTTATGCGTAAGGAAAGGATTCCTCTCTTTGGTTTGGAATCCCAGGAGCCCATTAAGGATTTTGATTTTCTGGGGATTACCCTTCAGTATGAAATGTGCTATACCAATGTTCTGCAAATTCTGGATTTAGCACAGCTTCCTTTGAAAAATAAGGAAAGAAATGAAAATCATCCCATTGTTATCGGCGGCGGTCCCTGTGTCTATAACCCGGACCCTATTGCCGATTTCTTTGATATTT
>JBJELS010000259.1:0-1555 GCA_051879275.1 Lachnospiraceae bacterium | reverse complement strand
AGCTGCATGCCGGGGCATCTTTGCTGAACCCCCGGTAGATATTTTGTATAGGGAAGAGTTGGATATTCCCCAAGGAGCAAGAGTGTTTGGCGTAGAATATCTTCCCGGGCAGTTTGATCAGAGAGCAGACTCTGCTCTGCAGTGCATCCAGCTGTTAAAGGAGGATGAAAATCCCGTTATTAAGACAGCCGTCACCTATATAATCGAAGGATCCGTTACAGACGAGGAATTTGAGAAAATAAAGAGTTACTGCATTAATCCGGTGGATTCTAAAGAAACGGATATGGAGAAGCCGGAAACGCTGATTACGCATTATGAGGAACCGGCAGATGTGGCTGTCTTGGAGGGGTTTTGTACCCTGGGGGAGAGTGCGTTTCGATCTCTTTATGATTCTTTGGGACTGGCCATGACCTTTAGGGATTTTGAGCATATACGACGGTATTTTTCCGAAGAGGAAGGACGGGAACCCACCATGACGGAGATTCGGGTGCTGGATACCTACTGGTCCGATCATTGCCGTCATACCACATTTTCTACAGAGCTGAAAAATGTGGAATTTGACGAGGGATATTACCGTACCCCTATGGAAACTACCTATCAGAGCTATCTGGATACCCGAGAAGAAATTTTTGCCGGAAGAGAAGATAAGTATATCTGTCTTATGGATTTGGCTCTGATGGCTATGCGTAAGCTGAAAATAGAGGGGAAGCTTCAGGATTTGGAGGAGTCGGAGGAAATCAACGCCTGCTCTATTGTGGTTCCTGTGGAAATGGATTATGGCAGCGGAACCGTGAAAGAGGAGTGGCTGGTATTTTTCAAAAATGAAACCCACAACCATCCCACGGAAATCGAGCCTTTCGGTGGTGCGGCAACCTGTCTTGGCGGCTGTATTCGTGATCCCCTGTCGGGAAGAGGGTACGTTTATCAGGCAATGAGGGTTACCGGCGCGGCAGATCCTACGGTTCCCGTAGCGGATACCATTAAGGGAAAGCTGTCCCAGAAAAAGCTGGTTCGAGGTGCAGCTGCCGGTTATTCCTCCTACGGGAATCAAATCGGTCTGGCAACCGGATATGTGAAAGAAATTTATCATCCTGATTATGTGGCCAAACGAATGGAAATCGGTGCCGTTATGGGAGCAGCCCCCCGAAAGAATGTCATAAGGGAAAGCTCTGACCCCGGTGATGTGATTATCCTGCTGGGTGGGCGTACAGGCCGTGACGGCTGCGGCGGAGCCACCGGTTCCTCTAAGGTACATACGGAAACCAGTATTGAGACCTGCGGTGCTGAGGTGCAGAAGGGAAATGCACCTACCGAGCGTAAGATTCAGCGGCTTTTCCGCAGAGAAGAGGTAAGCCGTCTGATTAAAAAATGCAATGACTTCGGTGCAGGAGGTGTATCCGTTGCTATCGGAGAGCTGGCAGCGGGATTACGGGTGGACCTGGATAAGGTTCCGAAAAAATATGCCGGTCTGGACGGAACCGAGCTGGCAATTTCCGAATCTCAGGAGCGGATGGCGGTGGTAATTGATCCTGCCAATACAGACGAATTTTTAGCT
>JBJELS010000258.1:0-7135 GCA_051879275.1 Lachnospiraceae bacterium | reverse complement strand
GTCCCGGACGGAGAAAAAGATCCTTCAGGGCATGCGAAAAAGCCTGGAATGAAAAGGAGCTTGTCATGGCAGATTTGACCGTCTATTTAAAAATGGATACAAAAGTAAAAACGGCAAAGGAGGTGGTCACGATTTCCGATCTGGGTACCGTTTATTGTCAGGATACCCATATCACCAATAAAATAAAGCCGATTAAGGTATATGGTTTTCGTATACAGGATAAGGGACGATGTGTAATCAGTGCCCTTAAGGTAACGGAATTGATCTATGGCTGCTGTCCCAACTGCAGTGTGGACATCATCGGAGCAACGGAGATTATTGTGGAGCAGGTTAAGCCGGGAGGAGACAGTAAATGGAAAACCTGGCTGAAGGTGTCAGTGGTATCCGGCCTGTGCTTTTTTGGAACCATGTATACCATCATGGCCTATCACAATGATATTAACATTACCCAGCTGTTTGAACAGGTTTATAAGCTGGTACTGGGAGAGGCAAAAACCGGCTTTACGGTCATGGAGGCCACCTATTCCCTGGGGCTTTCCCTGGGAATTATTATTTTCTATAATCATATCGGGAAACGAAGAATCACTAAGGATCCCAGCCCTGTAGAGGTGGAAATGCGAACTTATGCAGATGACATTAATACTGCATTGGTGGAAATTTCTAATAGGGAGGAAAAGACCATTGATGTTTCTTAAACAAATTCTTCTTGCCATATTCACCCTGGGCTTTGGTCTTCTTTCTTCAGGAGGAGTTTTTACTGTATTTGTATCCGTAGGACTGGTTCCCCACTTTGCGGACAAGACCCATACCGCGGCCTATATCATGCACTATGAAAATGCTATTGTAGCAGGAACCATTTTGGGCTGCATTTTCAGCATCTATGCCGAAGGGCTTAGTTCTGACTTTGGTGCAGCGGGAAGTCTTCTTCTTGGAATATTCGGTATATTTGTAGGTATGTTTGTAGGCTGCTTTGCCATCGCCATAGCAGAAATGCTCAATTCCATTCCTATTTTTTTCAGAAGGATTAATCTGGGAAAGGGAGCGGGAATTATCCTTCTGGCCCTGGCTCTGGGAAAGACCTTCGGTTCACTTCTCTATTTTATTAAGGGATGGTAAAAAAGAGGAAAGAAAGCTTATAGGGAATATTTTTTGAAAAAATTGACATAATAATCCTCAGGTATATCACAGACTTTATTGTGATATGGACTAATCCTATGGAAGGAAAGGGGAGATACTATGGGACAGAACAGGAAGGGAAAGCAGCCCGTAACAGAGCAGGAAAAGCAGAAATATCAGGAGTATGTTAAGGAAATGACTCCCACGCATAATTTAGGAATGCAGATGTTCAATGCCTTTATCTGCGGAGGAATCATCTGCCTGATTGGGCAGATCATTTTAGAGTATTGTTTAAATACGTTGGGAATGGAAAAGGAGACGGCAGCCGGCTGGTGCTCCCTGATGCTGATTTTACTGTCGGTAGTCCTGACTGCCCTTCATCTTTACGGAAAAATCGTAAAATGGGGAGGAGCAGGTGCTCTGGTACCCATTACCGGTTTTGCCAATTCTGTGGCAGCCACGGCTATTGAATTTAAAGCCGAGGGATGGGTTTTTGGCGTAGGCAGTAAAATTTTTACCATTGCCGGACCGGTGATTTTGTACGGCATTGTTTCAAGCTGGGTATTGGGACTGATTTATTGGATAATGAAATGTATGGGAGCGGCATAAGCTGCTCCCATCGTTTATATCCTCCATATTCTGCGCCGGATGCAGGGCTGTCCTGCCCTTACCGGGAGTGCACATCTACCAGCGATTTCTGCTCGTTCTTGATTTCCCAGTGAATCAAAAAGGTAAGAAGGCCGCGAAGGAGGATGACGGCTCCCAGGATTCCCAGCTCTGACCAGTCCCGCACAACCACAGTACGAAGCACCTCACTTCCCATCTTAAATTCCAGAGAAAGGGCAATTCCCTCGGCCAGATTAAGCCGCAAATGGGAGTCCTTATTTATCCACTGAATAAAGCATTTTATAGCGCTTATGACCAGAACGATTATACCGAACAGTTCAAGTAAAATCGTACAGATTTCAACTGTATAGGTCAGGCCGGAGTCAATAAAATGTAAAAAAGAAATCATTTTTTTCACTCTCCTTGATTAGAATTTACATAGATAAAAAAAGAACAGTAAACACTGCCACTTTACTTATTTTAGTATAACCGGTATTAAAAAAAATACAAGGTAAGGCGGAAAAAAGAAGGGAAATCCTTGCAAAAAAGTGTAACAGGGGATATGATAAGAACATGGGGGATTATAGCAAAATATTGTAAAATAACGGAGAAGAGACATAAAAATGAAAGTACAGTTTGTAGAATATCCGAAATGCTCAACCTGCCAGAAAGCGAAAAAATGGCTTGGGCTGCAAAAAATAGAATTTGAAGACAGACATATAAAAGAGAATCCACCTTCTTATGAAGAATTGAAAGCATGGTATAAGCTCAGCGGACTTCCCTTGAAAAAGTTTTTCAACACCAGTGGACTTTTGTACAAGGAGATGGGATTAAAGGATAAATTACCCAAAATGAGTGAAGAAGAGCAGCTTAGACTTTTGTCAGGTGATGGGATGCTGGTAAAGCGTCCTATTTTATGGAATGAAAGCTTTGTTCTGGTAGGCTTTAAGGAAGCAGAATGGAGTGATAAGCTGCTGTAGGCAGGCGAGGCTGGGATTACCTGAGAGGAAAGGAAGTGCCTTTTGTATGAATTATAGACTGAAGCTTTATATTAATTCCATAGTGGATTTATATTCAGATATTATGGCTGTGGATTTGGAAAATGGAGAATGCAGATACATTTATGTGGAAAATGGAATGGTAGAGGAGCTGAAGGTTCCTTATACATGGGCTGAGGCTAAGATATTACTGCTCAGCAACATACATCCTGATGACAGGCAGAAGGTTTTGGATTCCTGGAATAAGCACATGGTATCGGAGGCAGAGCCGGACAGTGCCTTTGCAGTTACCTATAAATCCCTTTGTGGAGAGAGAGGCAGGGCAGCCAGTGAATGGAAGATGAATATCGCCATTCAGGAAAGTGACGGACGAAAGCTGGCATTGATTTTCAGCAGAGACCATTCTATGGAAATGAAAGACAAGCTCCATCTGGATATAGAGGGGCATCGGGACAATCTGACCAGCCTTTATACACGGTTTAAGCTGGATGAGATGATTCGGACCGAATATCGTAAGCTGGAGTCCTGCGGAGTCTTGTATTTTGATATTAATGATTTTAAAAGTATAAAAGAGGTATATGGAAATAAGGAAGAGGAAGAGATTCTTGCTCATATTTCTGACAGCATTAAGGCCCTGGAGAATCCAAAGGTACTGGCATATCGCTATGGTAAGGATGATTTTATAGTGATAGCCAAAGATTACAGTAAGGATGCCTTTCGTAATCTGATCAATTTCTGGATGGATCGATGGAAAAATCTGGCGGAAGGAAGACCTGTGGAATATACGGTTGCCATGGGAAATGCCTGGGACTGTGCCCCTGTATCGGTACAGGAGCTGATTGCCAAGGCAGAAGGCCATATGTTCCGCAATAAAAAATTGATGAAGTCAGGTATCCCCATGGACTATTACCTGCAGGAGGAAATCACATCATCCTATGGTCTTTTTGGGGGCAGTCAGTTTTTTAAAATGGTGGATTACAAACTGAAAAATGTGTGGAACGGATACTGCCTGGTTGCCATTGATATTGAACACTTTAAGCTCTATAACAAGTGGTGGGGCAGACAGGCGGGAGATGAGTTTTTGGCCGATATTGCTACGGTGCTGAAGGATTATGAGGAGCGGTTCGATGGTGTGGCATCCTATATTGGCGGTGATAATTTTGCCATTTTACTGCCGGATAAGAATGAGCTCATCGAAGGACTTACACAGAAGCTGACCATACTTGCCAATGAGAGAACCAGCAACGTGGGCTTTTTGCCTGCATTGGGGGTATATCGTACCGGCGGTGAGAAAATGGAGGCAATGGTAATGTATGACCGGGCAACTGAGGCACAGGCTCATGTGTTCGGAAATTACGAAGAGCGCTGCTGCGTTTACGAAGAGAATATGACTAAGGCAGTAGAGCAGGAATTGAATCTGATTATTGAGGCAAAGGAGGCTTTGGAAAGAAAGCAGTTCTTTCTGGTTTTACAGCCGAAATGTCGGATTACTACGGGAAAAATCGTAGGTGCAGAAGCCCTGGTTCGCTGGCGTCATCCTGCGAAAGGGATGATTAGCCCCGGAGCTTTTATCCCTGTTTTGGAACGAAATGGATTCATTACGGATGTGGATTTATTTGTCTGGGAGGAAGTGTGCAGAAAAATTCGCAGCTGGATGGATGAAGGAATTGAGCCTGTACCCATTTCCATTAATGTATCCAGAATTGATATGCTGTCTATTGACGTAGCAAATGAGCTGAACCGTCTGGTTGCCAAATATGAAATAGAGAAAAAATACGTTAAGGTAGAGATTACCGAGAGTGCATATGTAGATGATGCGGATCAGATTACGGAAACCATGCAGAGACTGCAGCAGGCGGGCTTCATTCTCTTAATGGATGACTTTGGCAGCGGCTATTCTTCCTTAAATATGCTGCGTAATGTTGTGGTGGATATTATCAAAATCGACATGAAGTTTTTGGATATGGCCCATGACGATATGCAGAAGGGGCAGCAGATTTTAAAATCGGTAATCAATATGTCCAGAGAAATGAATCTGCCCATTATCGTGGAAGGTGTAGAAACCCAGGAGCAGGCTGATTTCCTGAAAAAAATGAACGTTAAGTATGCCCAGGGCTTCTTGTTCTACCGCCCTATGGAGGTAACTGCTTTTACCGAACTTCTTTCGGATGAGAATAAGGTAGACCATAAGGGAATTAATACAAACAAGATTGGTGCCGGACATTTCGGTAAAATGGTAGAAGGCCTGTTAGAGGAAAGGGAACGGCAGGAAAAAAAGAATAGGTTTTCTAAAACTCCGGGAGGTTTCTTTTCCTATAATGCTTCCGGTGAGGGAAGCTTAACTGAAGTGGATAAGTCCATAGCCCATATGTTTGGGTGTAAATCAATTCCGGACTTTCTGGATTACGTGGGAAATACCTTTAAGGGTATGGTACATCCTGAGGATTGGGAAAGAGTGGAACATGAGATTAAGGAACAGATCGCTGATTCTGATTGGAAAATGGATTATGTGGAATACCGAATTGTCTGCAAGGATGGCAGGATTCGCTATATAAAGAATTATGGCCATCTGGAGGAAGGGGAAGGAAAAGAAAATGACTTTTTCCGGGTATTTCTGTTGGATGTGACCAATGAGCTTCAAAATGAGTCATAAAAATACATTTTCAAAATCAATTTTTTTCCGGGCATTTAAAGATACGATTCCGGTAATGTCCGGTTATCTGGTTCTGGGGATGGGCTTTGGTATTCTGGCAAGAGAAAAGGGATATGGAGGCTTATGGGCATTGGGAATGAGTCTGTTCATCTATGCCGGCTCTATGCAGTATCTGGCCATAGATATGCTTTCCTCAGGAGCATCATTGGTGGTTGCGGCATTGACAACGATATTGGTCAATGCCCGCCATCTTTTCTACGGTATCTCCATGGTTGATCGTTATAAAAATGCACCCAAGAAGAACTATATGATCTTTGCCCTGACGGACGAGACCTATTCTCTGGTTTGCGGTGAAAAAACGCTGTCGGAAGAAGAAGGAAATCAATACTGCTTTCTGGTTTCCTTATTGAATCAGATTTATTGGGTGGCGGGAAGCCTGGCAGGCAGTTTTCTGCAACAGCTGCTTCCCTTTAATACGGAAGGAATTGATTTTGCATTAACCGCTCTTTTTGTAACGATTTTTGTGGAACAATGGCTGACCTCACCAAAGCACGGAGCAGCTCTCTGGGGAGTAGCAGTATCCTTGGTTTGTCTGTGTGTTTTTGGTGCGGATGGGTTTTTGATTCCTTCCATGATTGGAATCACATTGGGGCTTATGGGAGCAAGAAAGGTGGAAAAGAAAAATGAGTAATCAGCAGGGAATTTTGTTGATTGCCGTGATCAGCAGTATAACCATTCTGCTCAGATTTCTTCCCTTTTGGATTTTTGGAGGCGATAAAGATACTACCGGGACAATCACCTATCTGGGCAAGGTGTTGCCCTATGCTATTATGGGGATGCTGGTCATTTATTGCCTGAGAGATATTTCTTTTTTGCAGGCCCCCTATGGACTGCCCCGGCTTTTGGCGGTGGCTTTTGTGGCGGGACTGCATGGATGGAAGCGAAATACTCTGATGAGTATTCTGGGCGGAACCGTTTTTTATATGTTTTTGATTCAGGTGATTTTTTAACCTGTAAAAGATATGCTTATAGAAATGAGTGAAAGAGAGGAAATAAAATGGAGAAAAAAAGCATTCCTTACAAAATCTATCTGGAGGAGCATGAAATGCCCAGACAGTGGTACAATGTTCGAGCAGATATGAAGAAAAAACCTGCCCCCTTACTGAATCCGGGGACCTTGCAGCCAATGACTGCAGAGGAGCTGTCGCAGGTTTTTTGCCGGGAACTTGTGAATCAGGAAATGGATGAGGAAACACCGTATTTTCCCATTCCGGAGGAAATCCTTAATTTCTATCGGATGTATCGTCCTTCTCCCCTGGTCAGGGCATATTGTCTGGAAGAGAAGCTTCAGACCCCGGCCCACATTTACTATAAATTTGAGGGAAATAATACCTCCGGCAGCCATAAGCTGAATTCGGCTATTGCCCAGGCATATTATGCCAAAAAGGAAGGGCTTAAAGGGGTTACTACAGAAACCGGTGCCGGACAGTGGGGAACGGCCCTTTCCATGGCCTGTTCTTATTTTGATCTGGATTGCCAGGTGTATATGGTGAAATGCTCATATGAGCAGAAGCCCTTCCGCCGAGAGGTAATGCGTACCTACGGAGCAAAGGTGACTCCTTCTCCCTCTATGGAAACGAATATCGGACGGAAAATGAATGAAGAATTTCCCGGAACTACGGGAAGTCTGGGCTGTGCCATTTCCGAAGCGGTGGAAGCGGCTACCAGTCAGGAAGGCTATCGTTATGTGCTTGGCTCCGTT
>JBJELS010000257.1:0-1583 GCA_051879275.1 Lachnospiraceae bacterium | reverse complement strand
TCGGCAATAACCTTCACATCATGCTCTTTAAGAATCAGAATATTATGACCATCAAGACCTGTGGTATATTTAATCTGAATAAAAACACAGGGCTTCTCATAATAATCCAAAACATCCTGCCATACGGCAAGCTTTACAACCGGAGTTGTAATTTCAACTTTGTGATTAACCAGTGAATAAAGCGTGGTTGCGGAGGTCCCCATACTGATATTGGCTACTTCACCAATGGCATCCTGCTCGGCTTCGGTCAGTAATTCTTCGTTTGCTGTAGCAGCTGTCTGTTCTGTTTCATCAGAAGCATTACTCATCGGGTCGCCGCTTAACAGGGCATTGATTTCGTCCTGAGATAACATTCCATCCATGCGTTTATTCCTCCTCTCTAATTACAGACGTAACACGAACCGCATATTTATCATCACTGGTTCCTGGCAAGGCTGTAAATTTCTTTATATTTCCAACGTATACAGATAATTCTGAATCCGTCTTTGTATCCAAACGGATAATATCTCCACACTGCAGATTGTTAAAATCATTTACCGTAATGGTATTGGTTCCCAGCTGAACCTTCAAGGGTACATCCACCTTACGAAGCATAGTCTCTACATACTGTTCAAAGTCTTCATCCGTTGAATCCTTAATGTTAGAGAACCAATACTTGGTGTTCAGCTTATCCATAACATCTTCCAGAGTGAAATAGGGCAGACAGACATTCATCAATCCCTCCACATCTCCAATCTTAATGTTGAGGGTAACGATAGCTATCATATCCGTGGGGGAGATAAGCTGTGCAAACTGAGGATTCGTCTCTACCTTTTCCAGAAAAGGCTCTATTTCCACTACGCTTTTCCAGGGTTCCCTCATCAGCTGCATACAAATGGTAACTATTTTTTCAATAATCGTTAATTCAATTTCGGAAAATTCCCGTCCTTTTTTCAGGGGAATCCCCTGACCGCCCAACATCCTGTCAATCATGGCAAAGCCCAGATTAGAGGCCAGGTCAATGATGATTGTACCCGGAAGCGGATGGAAATTCACCACTCCCAGAATCACCGGATTAATCAGGGCATTGGAAAATTCCGAGAAAACAACTGTCTCCGAGCTTACCACCGAAACCTGAACATGCTTACGCACATAAACCGGCAATGTGGTGGAAAGAAGTCTTCCGTAATGCTCATAAATAAATTCCAATGTTCGCAGATGTTCTTTTGAAAACTTGGCAGGTCTGGCAAAGTCATAATTCTTTACCTGTTTCTCGTCCTGCTGTGTCATTTTATCTGTATCGAGCTCACCGGTGCTTAAGGCAGCCAGCAAACTGTCTATCTCACTTTGAGATAATACCTCTCCCAAGCAGGTTCACCTCCCGTCTTATCCTATATTTAGCTTCTATGTATTACTGAGGTAAAGCCTTTGTAAAGGTTACATTGAAAATAAACTGTGAATCAAAAAGAGTCTGTATCCTGTTCAGAATTTCCATGCGGACACTGTCAACATTGCTCTGCATCTCTTCCAGAGTGTGACTGCCAATCACGCTGATAATCTCACCCTTAATCAGCTGTTCCTTTGCACTGATGCTGTCCTTCATC
>JBJELS010000256.1:0-1583 GCA_051879275.1 Lachnospiraceae bacterium | reverse complement strand
TTGTGCCGGTAAAATTACCTTTAATTGCATTAACGATGCTGTTTTCCTCATCCAGACCGAACACCCACATGGGCATATGATTGTCTCTGGCTAAAATTGAGGCTGTCATGTCCACCACCTGAAGATTCTTCTCGATAACTTCATCTATGGTTACCTGCTCATATTTCTTTGCAGCAGGATTGATTTTAGGGTCATCGTCATATACACCATCCACCGCTTTCGCCAGAAGAATAACCTGAGCCTCCACTTCCACAGCTCTTAATACCACTCCCGTATCAGTGGAAAAATAAGGATGACCGGTACCTCCTGCGAAAAAAACTACCATGCCTTTTTCAAAATATTTATTTGCTCTGTCCTTAGAGAACAGTTTAGTAAAAGAGCTGCATTCAAAAGGGGTCAGAATTGAGGTCTTCATTCCTGATGAGCGGAAAATTTCCGACACATAAATACAGTTCATCACCGTTGCCAGCATTCCGATTTGGTCTGCCTTGGTTCTGTCTATATTTTCGCTGGTTCGTCCTCTCCAGAAATTACCGCCGCCAATAACGATACCCACCTGAATACCATCATCTACCAGCTCCTTAACCTGTAAAGCCACACGGCGAACCGTAGATTCATCAAATCCCGTTTTTTTCTCTCCCGCCAATGCTTCTCCACTCAGTTTAAGTAAAATTCTCTGCATGGTAACTCTCCCTTATTTTATTAATGTCCTGCCTTCTTTATTTCGTCAAAGAACGAAACGGGATTGACATCTGCATAACACTGGGAACACATACCCTCAATTACCGCACCATTATTAATCTGTACGGATTTGGACTTGATATTCCCCATTACAATTGCAGAGGTATCCAAAATTACAGGGCCCTGTACATCAATGTCCCCCTTAACCGCGCCTGCAATTACTGCACTGGTAGCAAAAATATTGCCGATAATAACGGTTTCCTGTCCTACCTTAACGGTTCCGTGACTTCTTATTTCTCCGGTGATTTTCGCACTTTCCGCATAAATCTCAGAGGCCTGTGAATTGCCTTCAATGATGCCGGTAATGCTCATTTTACCGGAAATAGTAATATTTCCGTGTATACAGCCTACCAGCTCCAGAGAGCCCTGAGCGGTAATATCGCCATTGATGGTCATTCCTGATGTGATTGTGCTTACCTCATCGCTATGAGCTGATTGATTAAAGATCGCATTCATATCCAATTTTCTTTCCCTGCCTTCTCTTACTGGTTCTTTTATCGGTTCTTTTACCGCTTCTTCTACCGGCTGTACAGCGACCTCTGCCAGGCTGTCCTCTAAATTCCCGGTTAATTCATCCTGTACTTCTTCCTCTGCCTCCGCCGTTATTTCCGGCTCATCCTGTTTTCTGAACATGGCCTCAATTTCTGCCAGATCATCATCTTCTCCGGGGATGGCAGCCTTCTCTTCCTGACCTGTTTCTTCAGGAATCAGCTCATTTACCGCTTGAGATAAATCCTCTTTTAAATCTTGAAAAAAACCCATTTGTAACTCCTCCGTCTATTCTTTAGTTATACTGATATGCTGTACGGGCATCGTACCCTCACTGACAGGCAGCAATACGG
>JBJELS010000255.1:0-1605 GCA_051879275.1 Lachnospiraceae bacterium | reverse complement strand
TTCCCTATACAAAATATCTACCGGGGGTTCAGCAAAGATGCCCCGGCATGCAGCTTCAAAAATATCCTCGGAAATATTTTCCACATCATAGCGGATAAATTCCCTTACTCCCGTTACATGGCTAAGTCCCAGATAGCCTGCCAGCTCTCCCTTAAGCTCTCCGGCCTTAACGGCAAAGGGCTCCTTTTTTTTCACGTAAATTCGCTTCACGTTACTCATGATCTGTCATCCTCACATTCTGCTGCTGCGGCAGCCTTAAATTACTTTGCTGTCCTGTCGGTTCAGCCTTCTTCCTCCAGAACAAGTCCTTCAATAATATATAAAAGCTGTCTGTCTACACGGCTCTCTGAAATTCCCATAGTCCGGGCACAAATCTTCATCCCTTCAATATGGTACATAATGCCGGCGGCTGCCGTCTTTGCATCCGGGCAGTAAAACTCTCCCTGTAAAGCTCCCTCCTCCAAAATTTTAGCCAGTACCATAACCGCGGTTTCAAACTGGCTTCTTAAAAGGTGATCGCTTTTTTTCTCAGGCTTATTGGCAAAAAAATATTCATAGGTTGCCACCAGAATATCCTCTTTTCTGCGTAAAATCTCTTTCTTCTGTTCCTTTAAAAACAGCATCAGCAAATCTGCCATGGGCGACTCATCGCTGACTTCCTCCGACAATTCCTCCTCATCCTGTTCCGATTGATGGAGCAATATTTCCTTAAAAATTTCCTCCGTGCTTCCAAAATACAGATACAGTCCACCGCGGCTGATTTCACAGCTATCCACAATATCCTTCATGGTGACGTTCTTAAAGCCCTTCTGGGCAAAAACACTTCTGGCCTTCTCCAAGATGTGCATCCGCTTCTGTTCTGATTTTTCTCCCATTCTCTAATCTCCCATCACTGCCTGCTCTTTGCCGGCCTTACTGTCCCTTTCCCAAAACTCAAAAATTTCTTTTATCTTACTCAGCAATGCAAGATATACACCGTTTTGCACTCCCTCACTCCACAATATGGCTTTGGTTCTTCCTCCCAGGATATAGTGGGACAATATACCGGCCAGTCGATCCATATCTCGTATGGTAGCCCGCTGAATCAGCCTTAACTCATCTTCACAAGTTTTCAATCGGTTTCTGGAATAAACATAGACATGATTGCGATCCATAAAGCAGGTATTTCCTGCTTCTTTTACAAAGGCCAGCAGGGTGGAATCATAGACCGGAAAAGCAACGGAGTTGTCTCCGATACCCTCTTCCTTGAATGTATTAAAGACGGACTGGCCGCTTTTAGTCTGCAGCCAGGGAAGATAACGAAACAGTTTACCGGCATCCTGTCTGAAATAATCAATAATCTCTTCATTACTCAGCTGATCCGTTCTCATTTCCATCTGTCCTTTCCTTAAGTCCTATTTGTCCGAAGCAAGGCTCCAGACCCTCAGATACTGCTTTAAAATTATCATAAAAAACATAAAAAGTACATACTGCAACGGGAAAAATTTGAAAAATGTTTACCCATACAGGAAATATGTGGTATGATATAAACAATCTGTGAATTTCATCGCTCAATAATACTAAGAGGGGGTTTTTTCTTTGAATAAATATTTAAAAAACCAAACA
>JBJELS010000254.1:0-1617 GCA_051879275.1 Lachnospiraceae bacterium | reverse complement strand
AACCCATGCCCGGTTTCCTGCAGCCTCCTTAGAGATTTTTACCAGTCCGGTAAGAATTTCTTCCTGTCGGTCTGCCAAATCATATTCTGCCAGCTTGATGCGATTTCCACCGAAGGTACAGGAGTAAAGTATATTACTTCCCGCCTCTACATATTCCTTCTGTAAATCCAGAAGTACCTGGGGGTTTTCCAAAACCCACTGCTCCGGGCATGCTCCGCCGGGCATACCCCGTTTCTGTAAATTGGAGCCTGTTGCCCCATCTAAAAAAAGCAGTCCTTTTTCAATTAATTGCTTAAATTCCTGTCGGTTCATTTATTTTCTCCTATCTGTCTTCCCTATCCCTATCGGATACATCTTTTTCTACTTTATCACAGTAACGTAAAAATGACCAGACCTTTTGAATGGGGTTTATCAGAGCAAGGATGGAAATGTGATGGAAATGTGCCATTTTCTCCCAACAGAAGCTTCTTGCTAAATAGCGCCGTTTATGGTAGAGTGATAAGGATTTCCGGTATTAGATTTGAAATCATAACTATGTATATTACTTAAGAAAAGGATTGAAAGATGATGAAATTTAAGGGCTTTCTGGTAACCGCTTTATTTACTTTGAGCTTTCTTGCCGGTTGTGGAGAGAAAAAGGAATTGACTGCATTTAAAGAGGATATGGCTTCCTTCTACACGGAAATCGCTGCCATTGGAGATTCCATAGAAGCTATTACACCTGATTCTGAGGATGCCGTCACCGCTTTGCTGGATAATCTGGAAGCCTTAGACGAGCAGTTTCGTTTTCTTGCAGACATACAGGTTCCGGCAGAATTTTCCAATGTGGAAGAATTAGCTGATGATGCTGCCCAGCATATGACTAATTCCGTGGATTATTATCGTCAGGCTTACGAAAATGAAATCTTTGATGAAAATCTGGCTCAGGCGGCTTCACAGCATTATGAAAGTGCTATGAAAAGAATAAAATACATTGCCTCCCTTTTAAAGGGAGAAATTCCGGAGGGAGATGATATAATCATCACTGAGGGAGATGATACCGAATTTGCTCCCTATTCAGAGGAATCTGAACTCCCTGCCCAATAAAACAGGTTAAGGAAAAACCGCTGTCAGCAGGCTGCATGGCTCATTGCATATCTGCCGAACAACGGTTTTTCTTTCTTTTTGTATAAGGATGTATCAGTCATTCTGCACTTTTCTCACATACAGATTCTCATGAATGTTATCTTCTGCCTTAACCTTCTTCATTTCAAAGCTGCTTTTGTGCTTTTTAATGAAATCAGACATATTCTTATAGCCATAGATTCGTACATCAAACCCGGGACGGCGTTTATTGATATAGGCACCAACCTTGGCCAAAAGCTCCCAGTCATCATCCAGAAAATCCAGAATATCTTCAATAATCAAATCCTCTGTAGGGATACTGATTACCGGCTCATCCCCAATGGTCTCTTCCTCCTCACTTTCAACCTCAGGATGGGCAATCTCTCCCCCGAAAATTCTCTTCCTCTTCTTTCCTTCTTTTTTCTTCTTATCTGCAGGTGCTTCCTTTATCTCCGGTTCCGGCACCGCCTCCTCCTCCGTCACTACGGCCTTATAAATCAAATCCAGCAGCTT
>JBJELS010000253.1:0-7368 GCA_051879275.1 Lachnospiraceae bacterium | reverse complement strand
TCCAATTTCTTAAAAAATGATGATTAAGAAGTCTCTTCAAGCTTATAACACCTGCAGCCTGTTTATACTTCTTACGCTGCTTAACAGCAAAGTGCCTGGGATTTCTTTCTTCCAGTTCCTCAAAAAGCATATCCACCGCATTTTTATAGCTTTCATCCTCTTCCCTTACTTCATCTGCTTCAAGAATCTCCAGTAACGTATTAATATTCTGTTCCTCAATAGGGGCCTCGTACCATAAATAACCTATTGTTGCCTGCAGCCATAAAAGAGCCGCCTGATCAAAAAATGGATCTCCGCCACCACCATCTTTCGGTTTAAGATTCATTTGCAGTGTAGTAGCCAGTGTCAAAATATCCTTTGGATTTTTTATATAAACAAAGGGATTATAGTGCATGGAATTATTAAAATCTATAGTATCCAGTACCTTTATTCTATATCCCGCCTTTTCAAAAAGCTTACCGGTTTCCGGAAGAAGCGTCCCTTTCGGATCCGTCAATACATAGCTGGAGTGCATCTGATACAAATTAGGCTTTACAATCCCAAAGGTCTTTCCTGAACCGCTGCCGCCATAAACCAAAACGTGCTTGTTACGATTATGTTTAAAAATTTTCATTTTAGGATTCATGGTAAGCTGCTCCGTTTTCGATAGAATAATATTATAAAACGGATTCTGGTCTATAAAGGGCTTTATATCCTCCGCATTTCCCCACCGGGCCGATCCATATTCTTCTCCAACTCTTGTATTCTTCTGATTTCTTTTATTATTCCACTGCCAATAATAGATAATAAAATAGCCCGTTGGTATTCCAATGATCAGATCAGAAAATGTCAGATTGGGGACTGATTGATAAACATAGTTTATATTCCTCAGCATTATAACTAAGTTACCACCGCATAAGCGGTATAACTCAACAATGCGTATACTAATGGCCATTGCCAGAAGATAAGGCAAAAGATACCATAGTTTTTCAGAAGGTGATTTGTTTTTAAAATCCTCTATCTCTTTTTTCAATTTTCCAATCATCTATTTTCTCTTTCCTCCTTGTGTAAAATACTATTTTTCTTTTCCTCCTTCTCCATCTGAGACTTGTAAAAGCTTATTTGTGCCTTAATACTTGGCTTGGTCTCCTGCTTTACCTGCATCTTCTTATCAATAAAATTACTTATTGATTTCTGTGCATTATTCATTTTCTTATTTTTCCTTTCCGGATTCATTATCTCTGAAGGTCAGCATGACGTACATTTTTCTCTAAGGCTTCTCTGTCTGCCTCCCGATCTGCAACCCTATCTCGAAAAAAGGCGAGCTTAGCTCGCACACTCTCCCTCTTTTCATCTGATTTTGATTTATCAGCACGATTAAAAAATCCCCTCCTTTTTTCTTTACTCTGACTATGCTCGGATTTTTCCGACTGTCTTTGAGCCTCTACATAGTCTTTATAGGCTTCCTTCATCACCTGCAGAATTACCTCTGCCGATTTTCCATTGTAGAAAATCATATAGCTGGGATTTTCAGGATCCCTATCATCCCGCATTGCTGAGTATTTTACCCCGAACTTTTTACACTGTGCATTGAAATGCTTCATGACATCAGCTGTAATGTTTTCCTCAATTTTTGAAACCTTTCCGGATTGCTGCAGCTTGACCATATCAATATTTTGGTTGGAAAATTCTATATTTCCGGTTTTATAATATGCCAAGTCTCGTACAGCCTTCATCACATTTTGAGTAGTAAATTCTGTCCCCTTGTCCAGAATAAGGCATATTCCTTTGATGGTTTTCCCCCCTATTTCTGAACCAATCTGCATAGCTCCTTTTATTGTATCTTTGGCTATTTTAGCCCCTTTTGAAGCCATTTCCGGAGCTGCATCAAACATTTTTTTACTAATTTCATCTGTCAAACTCGCCATTAGATTCTCCTTTCCTATGCGACGTCGCATAAATTTCTTTTAGAAACTTTATTCCTGACATGGTATTACCTCCTCAATAAGTACAAGCCTCTTAATATTTAACTTTGTACCATCACTAAAAATAATATTTTCACCCTTCGCCAACCGTTCATACCCATATACCTCATGGAATATTCCGGGATCATCATCTACCAGACGAAGCTTGGTACCAATCGGATAATTCTCTGATACGCTAAAAATATTCAATTCTTCAACAACTCCTTTTCGATCTGCTCAAAATCATACTCGTTTTGCTGAAACTGATTAAAGGAATTATTGGGACGTCCTCTATTCCGATGCAGCACACTTGATATTTGTTTTCCGGCAAGAATATTTTCCACACACTTTGTAATGTAAGCCGATTTGTTAAGAATGTCTGACGAATAGTATTCTATATTCTCACATATCTTCCTAAATAGCTCTGCTGTCATCCTCTCCCTAAGCTGGGGATTTTTTTTAATTTCCTCAAATACACTTTTAACAAGTCCCGGTGAACAATCCTCTATAACACATTCATACTCCAAAGATTCTTTAAGTAATTTTTCATCATCATCAATCATCTCTTCCGGAGGTGGAAGTTTTTCTATCGAAGAAGATGATGATATATTCTCTTGTATATTCTCTGTAGTATTCTTTGTATTACGTGTCCCTAAATTTTGTGACCCCTCCCCCGAAATAATGTGACCCCTGTCCCTAAATTTTGTGACCCCTGTCCCTAAATTTTGTGGGAGGGGGGTATCTTTATTTGATTTTCCTTTAATTTCTTCCGGATTTTTGATTTCTCGTTCTGTTTCTTCTGCGGACGGAAATGTTATTTCATATAGCTTATCCGGATGTAATTCCAGGTAAAGGACATTATTAAATACAGAACCTCCTATATTAATTGTTCTAAAAACTCGGGAAAGAACACCCAAATTTTCTAAACGGATAATCGCATCGGTAACACTGCGTTTCGATTCTCCAAACTGATCGGCTATCTGCTGGTAACTTCGCTGCAATAAATCACCGGCAAATTTCTTCTTAAATCCCATAAACTGCCCTGAACCAGGATCTCTTATTTCTGTAGGCCGATACCAATATACAACATCAGCCAAAATAGAAATAGCCAGAAGATGTGGTTTACCATTATCCCTGACTATCTGCTTATACCATATTTGAGGTATTATATTTCCTGTTAGTTGCATTGATGCCATGGCATCTACAGTAATATTACCCGTTGAATACTCTAACATAAACACTCTCTCCTTGTGTATTTATTTATCTAGTATCTCTGCTCTCCCCTCCTTTTTCTCTTTGACTACTCTTCTCTATCTCTCCCCTTCCTTTCATCACTTCTTTATTATGATTGAGCTTCTGAAGAACAGAAGCTTTATGTGGTGATTCTTCTCTATGCTGGAATACCCCTTCAGTCTTTTCTCTGCCAAATAATTCCTTAATATCGTATATTCGCCCAATGTCAGTAGCATCAATCTTTTTAGTACAATTCTCTAGCCAGGGGAAGGTTTTGAACATTTCCGTCATAACTTTGACTAACTCTGCATCTGTGATTTTATCTTTAGAACAATATCCGGAACCCTGACGATGAAAAAATCCGTTCTTCTCAAGGAAAGAACGGATTTCTCTATAAGCACCTTTGGGATTGGTAACTGAATAGTTTTCCCGCAAGGCTTCAATATTCAAGTCAAAGTTGACTGCCCTTCTAGCAGAATGACTTTTCGACATAGACACCATTAGGTATGCCCTCCCAGCTTTTGCCATTTTTCACATAAGCTAAAATATCCTCAACAATAAACTCACTTTCATCATCAGAACGGTCAGAATTATACCACTTCCATTCCTTCACATAACTCACAAACAATTCTGAGTCCCACAATGAACTCATTAAGCCGCCAAAACCGAAAAAGCTACCACCTACATAAAAACCATGTTCATCCTTAAATATTCCTCGGGAAGAAAAATCCTCCTGCAAAGCATCCTCTACCTCCTGCAGAGGAACAATCCCATCACGAACAATTTTTTCTTTATCCAGTTCTAAAATCATTTTAACCATAGCTCTCCTCCCATAAGTATTTATGCGACGTCGCATAAGTTTTTTTATTCTTATTTTACCACCAATATGGTTGATTGGAAATCCTCCTTTTCGTATCTTAAATACTCTCCTCAAAAAGAATCAGGCAGCCAATGCAGCTGCCTGTTCTTACTCCAATAGATTTGAGGAGGTTCTATTGGAATCTATATTATGCGATTGCAAATATAGCTATTTAAAACGCTTTAAAAACTCGATGAGATAGGTCTCGCTGGTAGTTGAATGACAAAACTTCTCATCATAGGTTTTCTTGCTGTCATATTTAGGCTTATTTTTTTCCAACAAGTGGTAATGAATCTCATCCCTCGTTTCATATACCCATTCATGATCTCTGGCCGGATATTCACAGCAAATAAGACGGTTGCCATCTGGGAAGTCAAATTTATAATAATTGACATCAATATTCTCATCTCGATACCAAAGTCCCCAATCCTTATAGTTTCTAAGCCACTCTTTTCTCTGATCAGCATTTTTAAGTATGGGAAACTCCATTTTTTCTTCCTTCTTGTTCTCCAATAGAGGAATGGAATTAATATGCTGTACTTCAGCATTACTTTCTTCTGCATCCCTTTCATTTTGCTCAATAGGAATCTCTCTGAACTTGCCATCAATAATCTGGTTTTCGTCCTCATTATCTTCTTCCTTGTCCAGAGTGGAGGTATCCTTAAAAAGCTTATTGTGATGTTCCCAACACTGATCGCATTCCTTCTGCCCTGCTTTTTGTTCTTCATCTCCACAGCCCCACTCATTTCTGGTACAGCTTGATATACCTTCAGGACAGGTTGTCTTTTTTTCAGAAGTTTTATGCGACGTCGCATAAGAATCTTCCGGCATGTATTCCGGAAAATCCTTTTCTATGGAAGTTTGTCCGGGAATATCATTATCTTCTTCGGACGAACATTGGCTGATGGGAATTAATCTGTTGATTTCTTTTACCAAAGTTACCCAGGTAATCTCAGCAGAACCATTTAAAGATATTCCTTTACGGCTACAAGCATAGGTAAGACCTGGCAAGCTCCTTGCAAAGGAAGTTTCTCCAAAATTACTTATTAGATAATCCTTTAATTCTTCCCTATTATCTGCATATACCGTTTTAGCAATAAGATAACTATAAAAATTTCTTATGGCCACTTCATCCGGCTTCTTAAATTCTTTTATTTCCTTAACACTCATCTGGGGAGACAACTGCTCTATCTTCTCCGGGGCTATTGACACCATCTCAATTAATTGTGAAATGTTATATTCCATAAATCTCTCATCCAGTTCCGGTGAATTTCCATCAACAGAAAACTGTTCACATATATTAATATAGCGGGAAGTGGATGACTGAGAAAGATTAAATATATTGAAAGCAAATTCATTAATATTCTGATATCCGTCCTCCAAAAACAACTCATTATCCCGAATGTGCTTTAAATAAAAGCCGACTTTAACAAAAGACTTCCTCTGCCGGTGAAATTCATCCTGTAGAATATCTACAGCATCCTTGTAGCTTACTTTTGAGGGATTCATTAAGTTTACCTTCCCAAGTGACATTACAGAAAAACCATTTACTGCCATTATGCCCCCTCCTCTTCACTTTTAAGAAACTCTGCTGTAAATCCACAATAGGCCTCAGAAACTCTACTTTTCAGATCGTATTCATAAATACTCTTTCCGTAGGATGGAGCTTCTTCTGCTTTTACACTCCTGGGGATATAAGTATTGTATATTTTTATATCACTACCATAAGCATTCTGCAGAATACTTTTGATTCCCTTGAAAGAATTTGTTTGGTCATTCACGCAAGTATATAAAATCCCCGCTATTTTAAGAGAACTATTAAGATCATTGGCAATGATGGAACCAATCGTCTGGAGCAGCTGCTCCAATCCTCTTACACTAAAATATTGTGCATGAAGCGGTATAATTACTTCATCAGCTGCGACCAGGGCGTTAATCGCAATCAGATTCAAAGATGGCATACAGTCAATAATAATATAATCGTATTCTTGCTTTAACCTGTTTATATATGTTTTCAGAACCTTTTCTCTACCAAAATACATCGAAATCAATTCTGTTTCTAAAACAGACAATTCGATGTTTGCAGGAAGTAAATCAATCCCTTCTTCATGGTATTGAATTCCGGTTTTAATGTCAAAATCCATATCTTTATTTATTACTTTTCTAATAATTGTGGAAATGGTAATTTCCATAGAATCGGCATCATAACCAAGTCCCTGAGTAGCATTTCCCTGTGGATCAAGATCCAATAGGCAGACTTTTTTGCCCTGCCGGACAAGTCCAATCCCTAAGTTGATACTGGTAGTGGTTTTACCCACTCCACCTTTTTGATTTGCAATCGCGATAACTTTACTCATTACTTTTCCTCCTCTTAAAAGTAAATGATAGTGCCGGATGTATTGGACATCCGGCACAGCATTTATCATGGCTTTTCGTGATATATTATATTTGCATGATAAATAGAAATTCAGTTTCTTTTGCTCAATAAGCAGGTGTTTCAACCAAAAAAAATCACGTTTACACGTGATTTCAGTAAAATGGATATTGGTTTGCTTTCCTCCTTTCCTGATTTAGTTATGTTTATAAAGTGGCGGCAGAACAAAAGGCCCGTTCCACTTATGACAATATTCTTCGTGTGGTAAAAGACCCTGAGGTAGCCGACCCCCTCCGTTTTTTAAGGCAGAGAGAGATCGTTCATTTTCAACGCTTCGGTGAAGCTTTACGGCGCGTACAGGAGGATTTAGACCCCAAAAACTTTTATCAATATAATCCGGGCTTTGATCGATGTAAAAAATAAGATAAAGCTGTTGCAAACTTTTAAAATTTGCAACAGCTTTTTATGTCTATCTGCTTTCTCCAAGGAAAAACAGCGCCAAAGTTCCGGGGCCGGAGTGTGCCCCTATTGTAGGACCCACCTCGTTGATTAAAAAGTTCTTGATTCCAAAACGTTTCTCAACTTCTTCCTTTACCAGCAGGGCATCCTCCGGACAATCCCCATGGCTGATAAAAATAATATCGTTCTTATCTTTAAAATTTCCGATTTTCTCTTCCATATAGTCTACCAGTGCATGGAGGGATTTCTTCCTTCCTCTCGCTTTGGATAAAGCGGTCAGATGGCCTTCATCGTCCACATGCAGTATGGGTTTGATATTAATCATACTTCCCACGATTGCCGTAGCCTTACTTACTCTTCCACCCCGATGAAGATGAAATAAATCGTCTACGGTAAAGGCATGCACCAGACGGAGCTTATTCTCCTCCACCCATTGTGCAGTCTCTTCCAGTGTTTTTCCTTCTTTTTGAAGCTGCAAAGCTTTATGCACTAAAAGTCCT
>JBJELS010000252.1:0-7372 GCA_051879275.1 Lachnospiraceae bacterium | reverse complement strand
GGCATTCCTGCCGTATGGGCTAAATCCGCTATTTCTCTGATTGGACTGATAAAACCCTCATAGGTAGGTGAGGTCACCAAAACCGCTTTTGCATCAGGGTTTTCCCGAATCACTCTCTCTACTGCTTCTATGGATATGCCTGCTGCCATATCCCACTCAGGAAGCCTCTCCGGCTGCAGGTAAACCACCTGCAGATTTAATAAGGCAATGGCATTATATACGGACTTGTGGGAATTTCTGGAAATAATTATTTTCTCTCCATAGGGCACACAGGCATGAATGGCCGTAAGTATTCCCGCTGTACTGCCATTGACAAGAAGGAAGGTTTCCTTTGTTCCATACAGCCTTTTGGCCCGATTCATTACTTCAAGAATCAGCCCCTGGGGATGATGAAGATTATCAAAGCCGTCAATTTCCGTGATATCCATTTTATACGCTCTTTTTAGGGGATGGGTATCCATCCTTCTCTTATGTCCCGGCATATGAAACGGATAAAAATCTTTTCTTCCCAGTTCCTCCAGAGCTTCCCTTATTCCTTTGTTGTTTCCTTCTTTTTCCTTCAATACTTTACCTGCTACAAAAGCTGCCCCTGTATATTTCTTTCTTCACTATTTATAGTATATGCCTTCCTTTAGGCACAAAGGTATTCTACTATAGTTTGCCGAATTTTTGTAGCTTTTTTTATCGCTTGGAATAAATCCTTATTCTTTTATCCGATAGGCATACTCAGGCCTATGCTCCAGACTGTCAAAGCGGAAGCCTTCATCCTGCAGCCGCTTTAAAATTCCCGGAAGGGCTTCCACTGTTTTTCCTCTTCCCCGTCCATCATGCAGCAGGACGATGGGGGTATCATACTCAAAAACCTTTTTAAATACATTCTGCTGGATAGATTCTACCGTAGGACTGCCTACTGCATCCTCTCCGCTGACCTGCCAGTCAAAGCAGTAAAAGCCCCTTATATGCAGTTCATCCAGACAGGTCTTGCGATAGGGTTTCAGATAGGTACAGGCGCTTCCTCCCGGAAAGCGAAAAAGAGCAGTTTCAATTCCGTAATCCTGTTTTAGTGTGGTAAAAAGCTGTTCGTAGTCTGCCAGAAGGCTTTCCGGGCTGGCATAGAGCTGCTTATAGACATGGTTATAGGCATGAAGGCCGATGCCGTGGCCCTCATTTTTCATACGTTCAAGAATGGATTGATTTTCCTTCGTTAATCCTTCTCCAACCACGAAGAAGGTTGCCTTTGCATGATATTCCTTTAGAATATCCAATACCTCCCGGGTGTTGGAGCTTGGTCCATCATCAAAGGTAAGATAACAGATTTTTTCCCCTTCCATAGGCTCATTAATCTGTCGGGCAGGAGCCTTTAACAGACTGAAGGAGCTGCTGCTTGTCTCGATTACGCTTCCTGCCACCTTATCTTCGGTTAAGCCCTTACTTTTTCCCAATAAAGCCCCTATCCAGACAGCGGCTGCAAAAAGAAGGAGTTCACCGATAAATCCCATTATCCGCTTGCTTAATAAATTTTTCCCCATTTTGGCCTCGATGTTAAAGTGTTCCTATAGCTTATGACCGCAGGAAAAAAAAGATGAGTGTTCTACTCCCATTGAATTTGTTTCTGAAGTTCGTTCTTATCTAATTTGAGCACAAAGGATAATTCTCCATACAGCTGTTCCTCTGCCTGCTGAAAATACCGCTCATCAATGGCGGTGGGCTTCTTCCCATCCTCAATGCGCTTCTGCTTTCTCAAATAAAGGGTTTTAATGATTCGCAGCAATTCTTCACAATTACAGGATTTAATGGCTTCTTTATAGCATGCTTCTCTTTCTCGCTCATTGGCAATCCATAAAGTATCCACTTGAGGCACATGCTCCAATAATTTTTGGGCTTCTTCTTTTGTCAGGATTTTTCTCATTATCGTCTTATTATTCTCCACCGGGGCATAGATGACCGATGCCTTTTCCTTACAGGGCTGTAGGGTATAGTACAGCTTGTTGGGATCAATCATGGGCATATTCAGCTTTCCTATATGCTCAACCTCGCAGATTCCATGGCTTCCGTAAACGATCATTTCCTTTTCCTGAAACATAATTCACTCCATTTCTGTTGCGGTATTCACCCTTTAATCTTGTTAATTTTAAGTTTATCACTTTCAGCCCTTTTTTGTAAGTAATTTTTGATAAAAGTACTGTGATGATGGGCTTTATACTTTTTCTGACAGTCTGAAACCCCCGGAGAGTACCGGGGGTTGGTTTGATTCATCAAAGGAAAAGGAGAAATTACAGCCGCTCAATCGGCAATATCCTGCAAAGCCGTATAACCCTGCTCGCCGGTCCGTATCCTGACTACATTTTCAATATTATAGACAAATAGTTTTCCGTCACCTATCTTACCGGTATAAAGTGCCTTTCTTGCAGCATCTATCACCGTTTCTACGGGAATTTTGCTCACAACGATTTCTACCTTGATTTTCGGTAATAGATTCATATCCATTTTGGCACCGCGATAATAATATGCAGTACCCTTCTGAATGCCACAGCCTAGAACATTAGTAATTGTAATTCCGGTTACTCCAATGGCATTTAAGGCCTTCATCAGCTCTTCCAGCTTATTTTGCCGGGTAATAATTGAAATTTTACATATTTTATCATCTGAGCCTTCAGACGAGCCGGAAGGAATATATTCTGCAGGGGCTTGATTTGCACCAGAGGAGTATCCACTTCCAGTGCTGACAGTATCATCAGTAGTTTGCATAATAGGCATAAAATCAGCATAGCTGCTTTCAACTCCATGTTCAATCATATCCAGACCGGCAATTTCTTCCTCTGGAGTTACTCTAAGCCCTATGGTATGTTTAATGACGGAAAACACAATAAACATGGTTATGCTGACCCAGATAATAACAGCCAATACACCAATGAATTGTACGCCAAGAAGATGGAATCCGCCGCCCCAAAAAAGTCCCGGGACTGTAGTATTAGATCCATCAGAAAAGAGTCCCACACAAATAGTACCCAGAGCTCCGTTCAGTCCATGAACTCCTATTGCACCTACAGGATCATCTATTTTAAGCACCTGGTCGATAAATTCAATACCAAATACTACAGTAAAACCGGATAAAATTCCGATGATTGCAGCAGCTGATTGAGAAACCGTATCACAGCCGGCTGTTATAGCTACCAAGCCCGCCAGGGAACCGTTTAAAGCCATAGATATATCCGGTTTCCCATATCGGATCCAGGTAATTGCTAATACAGCACAGGTAGCTACGGCTGCCGATAAATTGGTATTGACAAAAATTTTGCCGGCGGCTTCGATTGCAGTCCCCTCCATAGATACTGTAGAAGCACCATTAAAGCCAAACCAACAAAACCAAAGAATAAACACACCCAGAGCACCAAGAGTCAGACTATGACCGGGAATGGCCTTTGCCTTTCCATCAGATGTATATTTTCCTATACGGGGACCTAAAATAACGGCTCCCACAAATGCAGCTACTCCACCCAGCATGTGGACGGCAGTAGAACCGGCAAAATCATGGAATCCCATTTGAGAAAGCCAGCCACCGCCCCAAATCCAATGTCCGGAAATCGGATAGACCAACAGACTGATAATCAGGCTGTATAAGCAATAGGATGAAAATTTTGTGCGTTCGGCCATGGCACCGGATACAATGGTTGCAGAAGTGGCACAGAATACAGTCTGAAAAATTAAAAAGGTATAAAAAGATACTCCATCCGGCAACATCCCATTTCCATAGTTAGCTTCTTCAGCCAATCCACCGATAATACCAATAAAGGACCCGGTACCTCCAAACATCAGTCCAAAGCCGATGAGCCAGAAAGCAGTTGTACCAATGCAAAAATCCATTAAGTTTTTCATAATAATATTGCCCGCGTTTTTAGCCCGGGTAAAACCGGTTTCTACCATGGCAAAACCGGCCTGCATGAAGAAAACCATAGCGGTTCCTATCAGTACCCAAATCGTATTTACAGCAGAATAATTCATCATAAGTTGTCCTCCTCATCATCGATATTCGGGTTTGCAAACCGTATATTGTATAAAGAAAAGGCGTTTTGGAAAATGCTTTCCAAAACGCCTTCGTCTTTATAATCCGTAGTATAAAACAATTTCTTCAAATGTCAAGCCTAAAATAAAAAAATTTTGTTTTTATTCCTTATCCTATATTCTTCCCTGACGCCAGAAACACCTGACTTAGCAAAGCCACTAAAATCTGGCTGACCATAACGGATATCCATGTTCCCGTTATCCCCATAAAGCGGGGAAGAATCCACAATAAAATACCAAGCAGCACCGACTCCCCATAGATAAGAATATAAGCTTTTTTATTCTCCTCTGTGGCATAAAAGTAGGAGATCACCGCCCTGGAGACTCCCGCAAAGAGAAGGCCGATAAGAAAAATCGGCAGGATTTTTGTCACATATTCGGTTACCTTGTGGGAGGTTCCGAAAAAAGCGATTACCGGGCTGCCAAGCCGGATCAACACCAGAAGAGAAGCTCCCCCTACCAGTAAAGAAAAGTTTCTGGACATATGGTAAATCCGCCTTGCCTCTGCTCTCTCCCCTTTTCCGTAAAACAGGCTGACCAGGGGCTGGCAGCCATCACTGACTCCCTGGAGAAGGAGCATTACCGCATAAGTAATATAACTGATGGGTGCATAGCAGGTGACGGCAAAATCCCCTCCATAATGTACTGCATTAAGATTTACCAGAATCAGGATGATATTGGGTGCAAAGGAAAGGCCAAAGGGAGAACAGGCAGTAAACAGAATTTTTTTCAGCAAATCCCTTCCCTCTCCCTTTAAACGCATTTTTTCTTTTTTCCACAGCAAATAAATCAGACAGATAAAAAAAGCACATACCTGACCCATTACCGAGGCAATGGCCGCCCCCATCATTCCCTTATGAAAAACCCAGATTAATACATAATCAAAGATAATATTGGTGACTGCCCCCAGCATCATGGCCACCATGGCAATAACGGCACTGCCCAGGTTGCGCATAAAGGGCACCATTCCTGTCCCCAGAATCTGAAACAGGCAGCCAAAGGCAATCCAGTTCATGTATTCACTTCCCAAAGCCAACAGCTTTCCCTCGGCTCCCAACAGAGTCAGTAAAGCTTTATTACCAAAGAAAAACAGGGGTGTCAGCACCATTCCCACAAGGCACAGAAGAAGAAAGGTCAATCCTAGACAGCTTTGCTGATTTTTCTCCTTTTTCTGTGCCCTATTGATGGTAAACTGCACCGCACCACCCATACCGATACCGGTTCCTACCGCCTGTAAAAAAGCGGTAAGGGGATAGGCCACATTGATTGCCGCCAGGGCCTGATCCCCCATTTCATTCCCTAAGAAAAATCCGTCTACAATTCCATAAAGGCCGGACAGGGCAAAGGCCAGCATGGAAGGAATAACATAGCGAAAAAACTCTTTATACAGCTTCATTTTCTTCTTCCAATACCGCTTCTATCCAATGGAAACCACCTGATAATCCTTAGCCTCAACAGTCTCCTTTAAGAGTGTATCGTCTATCTCCCCCTGCAGAATTACTACTGCGGTTCCATCTTCATGGCTTACCCTGGCCTCACTGACCTGAGGCAGAGCCTCCAGCGCCTTTTTTACCGCAGCCTCACAGTGGCCGCACATCATCCCTTCAATCTTCATGGTTCTTGTCATCCTTTTTTCCTCCCTTTCCTCTATTAAAACAGGCTTCTTTTTTCTTATCCTTCCACTATGATCTTTTTGGGTATCTCTCACGGAAACCAGATTCAGCCTCAATGCATTAGTCACTACCGAAAAGCTGGACATACTCATGGCAAAGGCTCCAAACATGGGATTCATTTCCCAGCCCGTCAGAGGTATCCAAAGCCCTGCTGCCAGAGGTATCCCGATTACATTGTAGGCAAAGGCCCAGAACAGATTTTGTTTAATGTTATTTCTGGTAGCCCGGCTCAGGCGGATTGCCGCCGGCACATCCAAAAGGCTGCTCTTCATTAATACCACGTCTGCCGCATCCAGTGCAATATCCGTTCCTGCTCCGATGGCAATTCCGGTATCCGCTTTTGTCAGAGCCAGAGCATCGTTAATGCCGTCACCGACCATGGCAGTCCTTCCTTCCTTCTGCAGGCCTTCAATAACCTCTGCCTTACCTGCCGGCAGAACTTGAGCCACTACCTCATCCACACCGGCCATTTTCCCGATAGCTCTGGCCGTATGCTCGTTATCTCCGGTAAGCATGACCACCTTGATTCCCATCGTTCTAAGCTGGCTGACTGCTTCTTTGCTGTCCTCCTTTAGGGAATCCGCCACAGCGATTATTCCCAAAAATTGCTTTTCTTTTGCAAAAAACAAAGAGGTCTTCCCCTGTACCGCCAGAGCCTCAGCCTGCTGAAGCTGTTCCCGGGTTAAGCAGATTTTGGTTTCCATAAATTTCCGATTTCCGCCAAAAATAGCTTTTCCCTGTATCATTCCCTGCAGTCCGTTTCCGGGCAGAGCCTGAAAATTCTCTGCCTCAGGTACCTTCTCCACATCCTTCTTTTTCCCAAAAGCAGCTTTTGCCTCCCCCACATACTCTACAATCGCTTTTGCCAGAGGATGCTCGCTTTTGGCTTCCAACGAAAAGGCAGTAAACAGCAATTCCTCCCGGCTTACTTTTTCTGCCGGTAAAATATCCGTTACCCGGGGCTTCCCCTCCGTCAGCGTTCCCGTTTTATCCAAAACCACAATATCTGTTTTTCCCACCTCCTCCAGGGCAGCTGCTGTCTTAAATAAAATTCCGTTTTTAGCCCCCACACCATTCCCTACCATAATGGCTACCGGTGTGGCCAGACCAAGAGCACAGGGACAGCTGATAACCAGCACGGAAATTCCTCTGGCTAGGGCAAAGCCAAAGCTTTCTCCTGTCAGAAGCCAGATCAGTGCAGTAACCAGTGCCGCAGCCATTACCGCGGGAACAAAGATTCCGGATACCTTATCCGCCAGCTTGGCAATAGGTGCCTTAGTGGCTGCTACGTCTTCCATCAGCCGGATAATCCTAGCCAGAGTAGTATCCTCACCTACCTGTGTGGCTTCACATCGAAGAAAACCGGACTGGTTCAGGGTGCCGGAATAAACCCTGTCTCCCTCCTCCTTATCCGCCGGAATACTTTCTCCTGTAAGTGAGGCCTCATTCACTGCACTGTGTCCTTCCACCACTCTGCCGTCTACCGGAATACTCTCTCCCGGACGGACAACAAAGATATCCCCTTTTTGTACCTGCCAGACAAAAACCTCCTGCTCTTTGCCGTCCACAAGAAGCACTGCCGTTTTAGGCGCAAGATCCATCAGCCCCTTAAGGGCATTCGTGGTTTTTCCCTTTGC